>NZ_JBIUWQ010000067.1:0-32326 GCF_044743525.1 Pseudomonas sp. NPDC087598
GAACGCGGCGCTAAACGCGTAGCAAGCCTGGAAAAGGTGTAAACGATGTCCCCGGTCTAATGTGTAAAGGATGTACCGGTCTCTACAGTGAGGGGCAAGCCGAACGCAAAAATTCGCCCCACTCAGAATTCGATTCGCACGTCGCCTTTAGGCACGCTGCAGCACGACAAGATAAAACCTTCCGCCTCGTCGTCCTCGGTAATCCCGCCGTTGTGGTCCATCTCCACCTCGCCACCGAGTTTCATCACCTTGCACGTCCCGCAAATGCCCATCCCGCAGGCTTTTGGAATCATCAGCCCCAATTTGGCCGCCGCTGCGTGAACTGTCTCGCCCGGCGCCACACGAATGCTCTTTCCGGACGCGGTGAACTCAACCTGATGCAGATCCGCCGCATCGATTTCCGGCGCATCCGCTGCCTGCTCGGCCTGTTCCACCGCATCGGCACGCGCCTCGGGCGGCGTCGCACCAAAGGATTCCTCGTGATAACGCGACATGTCGTAACCGGCGTTTTCCAGCAGGCGTTTCACCGCCGTCATGTACGGCGTCGGGCCGCAGCAGAACACTTCGCGTTCAAGGAAGTCCGGCACCATCAGTTCGAGCATCTTGTGATTGAGATAGCCGCGATAACCGGCCCATGGCTCGCCCAAGCCGTGCTTCTCGCAGATCAGGTGCAGGCTGAAGTTATCGATCCGCGACGCCATGTGTTCCAGCTCGCGGTGGTAAATGATGTCTTTCGGCGAGCGCGCGCTGTGGATAAAGGTCATGTCGACGTTGGCGTTAGTGTCGTAGAACCAGCGGGCCATCGACATGCACGGCGTGATGCCGACGCCGCCGCTGAGGTAGAGGACCTTCGGGCTCGGGAAGTCGATGGCATTGAACAGCCCGACCGGTCCGTGGACCGCCAGCTCCTGACCTTCATGCAGGGTGTCGTGCAGCCAGTTGGAGACCTTGCCGCCCGGCACCCGCTTGATCGTTACCGAAAAGCTGTACGGCACCGACGGCGAACTGGAAATGGTGTACGAGCGCATGATCGGCTGGCCTTCGATCTCCAGCTCCAGGGTGACGAACTGCCCGGGCTTGAAGAAGAACAGGATCGGTTGATCGGCCATGAAGCAGAAGGTGCGCACGTCCCAGGTTTCCTGGATGACTTTGACGCAACGGACGATGTGTCGGCCATTGGCCCAGGTCTGGGTGGTGACCGGATTCAGGAAGCTGTTGGACATGCTGTTCTCCACGGCCGACTGTCGGCCTCATGTCGGCGATTCTGCGTATAGCGCAGACCGCCCGTTTACCTATCCGCGACATTGACATACTTATCGCGACCAGCCCCCAACCACCGGGGGTTGCGCGTCGGGAACAGATTGCACCATGTCGCCCATGGATAAGGTTCCGCCCAGCGCCGGCCCCACACTCGCCTCAACACCAAGACAGACTCTTTACACCTTGCGTAGCAACCGTTTGCAGCACACCTGATTAGCCACTTTCGCCGGCCACGCAGATGGCCATGAGGATCACATCGATGGACGTCACCGCAAAAATCAGCCTGGGCGATCCGCTGGAACCCGCACGCAAGGCCACCGCACAAATGCTGCAAGAGCGCGAGCGCACCTTCTCGCTGCCTCAACCGTTCTACAGCGACGAGCGGCTGTTCGATATCGACATGCAGGAGATCTTCCAGAAAGAGTGGTTGATCGCCGGCATGACCTGCGAAATCCCGGCCAAAGGCAACTACCTGACTCTGCAGATCGGCAAGAACCCGATCATCGTCATCCGTGGCGCTGAAGGCGTGGTGCATGCGTTCCACAACGTCTGCCGCCACCGTGGCTCGCGCCTGTGCACCAGTGAAAAAGGCAAAGTCGCCAAACTGGTCTGCCACTACCACCAGTGGACCTACGAGCTGGACGGTCGTCTGCTGTTCGCCGGCACCGAAATGGGCGCCGACTTCGACATGAAGCAGTACGGCCTGAAACCGGTGAACGTGAAGACGGCCGGCGGCTACATCTTCATCAGCCTGGCGGAGAACCCGCCGGCCATTGATGACTTCTTGTCGACGCTGAACCACTACATGGAACCGTACGACATGGAGAACACCAAGGTGGCGATCACCACCACCTTGATGGAGAAGGCCAACTGGAAACTGGTGCTGGAAAACAACCGCGAGTGCTACCACTGCAACGCGTCGCACCCGGAACTGCTGAAAACCCTGCTGGAGTGGGACGACGTCACCGACCCGCGCGCCGATCAGGCGTTCAAGGATCACGTCGCCGCGTCCGCCGCAGCCTGGGAAGCCGAAAAGATCCCTTACGCCCACGCCAGTTTCGGCCTGCGTAACCGCATCGTGCGTATGCCGCTGCTCAAGGGCACCGTGTCGATGACCCTCGACGGCAAACAGGGCTGCGCCAAACTGATGGGCCGGATCAAGAACCCGGACCTCGGCTCGATGCGCATCCTGCACCTGCCGCACTCGTGGAACCACTGCATGGGCGACCACATCATCGTCTTCACCGTGTGGCCGATCAGCGCCCAGGAAACCATGGTTACCACCAAATGGCTGGTGCACAAGGACGCGGTGGAAGGCGTGGATTACGACGTCGAGCGCATGCGCCAGGTATGGGATGCGACCAATGATCAGGACCGGCGTCTGGCGGAAGAGAACCAGCGCGGGATCAACTCGACGGCCTATCAGCCTGGGCCTTACTCGAAGACCTATGAATTTGGTGTGGTCAACTTTGTCGACTGGTATAGCGAGCGCTTGCTGAACAACCTCGGTGCCGAACCTGCGCCGTACCTCAAAGGCGTCCCCGTCCAGGGCTAAAAAGCATCGCTGGCAAGCCAGCTCCCACAGGGTTCTGCGGTGCACACAGATTTTGTGAACACCATCGACCACTGTGGGAGCTGGCTTGCCAGCGATGGCGTCAGAACAGTCACCGCCTCACTTCGATGACCACCTCACCGATCCATCCTCACCAATAAACTCCTCAAAAATATCCTCCCCCACCAGCCTGATTTTTGCGTACCCGTTCAGCACCCGCAGCGGATAGTCCGGATCCTTCGCATCCTGCGTCTCCGAAAACAGTATCCGCGAATGCCCGTTGAGCTCGCTGGTGGTGCCGTAGGGAATCGCCCCGTGCCCGGCACACCGCGCATGCAGTCCGCCCTGAGTGGCGTAGACGATGCCGTTGTGCAGGTGCCCCCAATACCAGTAATCCGGCTCACGCCCCAGCGCATCGCACACCGGCTGATACAACGCCGTCTTGTTGTGCCCGGAAATATCGAAGCCTTGATGATGGCTGAGCACCATGAGTTTCTTGCGCTTCGGCAGACCTTTCATCCATTCGATCTGCGGCTTGTTCAACGTGCCGTCCATGTACAGATTCATGACATCCGAGGCATATGCCGTGTCCAGCCCGACAATCAGCCAGTCATCGTTGATCAGGGCAAAATAACTGGTGCCCTGCTGGCCGGGAAAACGCTTGGCCAGTTCCTTGAAGTAGCCGTGGGCGCCGCTGTACATCTCGTGGTTGGAGTTGAGTGTGAACGAGCCATGAGTGCCCATCGGCCAACCCGCCATGTCGACGTCTTCCTGAGAGTGGCTGCCGGCGTAATAGACATCGCCCAGATGAATGGTGAAGTCCGCGTTGGCCAGTTGCATCTGATTGGCCACGGAGACAGCCGGTGCATGACTGTTGAACGGTCCGGTGCCCCAGTCGCCGGCAATCGCCAGCGTCACATCGCGCTCCATCTGCACCACCGCCGGGTCGGTGCCAAAAGTCGCGTGATGACGCAGGTTTTCGATCCACTTGAGCAGTGCCTCACTCCACAGCAGATCCAGCAGTTCCCACTTGCGACACCCCAGCAACGTGCCGTCCTTGAGTACCCTGGTTTGCAGTTGATCCGGCGACTGCGGCAACGGCGTCGCGTTGCCGATGCGCAGGATCGACAAACCGTGGGATAGCTCCCACGGCACCGCCGGTTCATCGTCCGGCAACTCGCCGTTTTTCAGCACGTATTGCGCCTGGTCGTGACCGCGCTGGAGCAACTTGATGATGGCCTGGAACTCCTCGGGCTCCAGTTCGCTGATGAGCTTCATCCAGGCCATTTCCACCCGCGTGAGCAGCCCGTGCAGACGTACTTTGACCTTGTCGTATTCATGCTTCAGATGACCGACTGCTGACATGACGAAATCCTCTCTCCGTAAGGGTTCACAGGGTTTTCATGAATTCGATCAGCGCACGTTTGTCGTCGTCCGACAGCGTCGTGCCATACAGGTGACCGCTGTTGTGATTGCCCTCCAGCCGCGTGTCGTACTTGAAGTCCGCCGAGGCCTTGGCCTGGGCGCCGCTGGTGACGAAACCGACATTGACCGGGTCGTAAATGTCGGAACCGGTGATGAACACCTGCGGGCGTTTTTCCGGCGGTTGCAACAGGTCCCAGAGGGTCGGCACCGAACCGTTGTGCAGATAAGGCGCGCGCAGCCAGATGCCATCGGTGGGCGTGTTGCTGTAGCTCTGGGTCTTGCGGTAGGCACCGAAGTCGAACGGCGGTTTCTTGAAGCTGTGAAATGCAGCCACCAGACCCGTGGTGAAAGAGTCAAGCCGATGCGGATCGGTGCCGAGCTGGTCGATGTTGGTGGTGACCTGACCGGTATCCGCCCGGCCGAAGTCATGACAACCGGCGCAGTTGTTGTCCCAGATCGGTTTGCCCTGCGCGACTTTCGCCTGATCCAGCGCCCATGGCCATGCCGGCGCCTTGTGCCCGAGCAGCCAGTTGGTCACGCGATTGAAGCTCGGCGGCAACACCGATTCCGGCGTCGCGCCCACGGCCATCGCGGCGGCGTAGTTGCGTTCGTGGATCTTGTTGTTATTGCCGTCCCAGTGCAGGTACATCGATTCCCGCGGTTTCTGGTTCCACACTTGCGGCAGGTCGACGGTGCCGATGGTCGAGTCATCCGGGAAGCCGAACACCACCATTTTCGTCGGGTTGAACGTGTCGGTGCGCCCCGGGCCTTGTTGCGGCCGTAGCTTCTGCCAGGCGTAGGCCTGTTTCTGCTTGAGCAGCGCACTTTTCGCCATCGGCATGATCAGGTAGCGGTTGTAGATTTTTTCGAAGAAACCCAACTGAAACTTGGCGTTGATCGCCGTCATCACCGCGTCGGTGGTGAATTTCGGGTCACTGGCGCAATCGTAGGCAAACCACTGGAAGGCCTGCAGTTGCAGGGTGTTGGCCGGTGCACTCGGCACGTTGACGGCAACGTCACTGGCGTTCGCCCGGTAGGAACCGGTGTGGCACAGCGCGCAGTTGGGCTCGACGGTC
This sequence comes from Pseudomonas sp. NPDC087598, assembly GCF_044743525.1. Classification (NCBI taxonomy): domain Bacteria; kingdom Pseudomonadati; phylum Pseudomonadota; class Gammaproteobacteria; order Pseudomonadales; family Pseudomonadaceae; genus Pseudomonas; species Pseudomonas sp. NPDC087598. Next base: position 5,314 of record NZ_JBIUWQ010000067.1, read on the forward strand.
GGGTAGCCGATCTGCCGTTTGGCCATACCGATCGGCAGGTCCTTGCCGTTCTCGAAGAGAAAGCCGAAGACTTCCCAGCCACCGGGCTTGGGCATTTTCTCCGGGCACATCTGCGGCAGTACGGCGAACAGGTAATACGGGATGCGTGCTTCGATTCCCAAACCAATCGCGGCGTACTTGTAGTGATCTTCGTCGGAGGTATATTCCTGTTCAGGGATGACGCGGAGCATCTGATACCAGGTTTCGTAACCGATGAAACCGAGCACCGCGACCACCACCAACGTACCGACCTTGAAGGCGTGACTCTGCCATTGCCGCTGCCACGCCGCGCGCCATTCGCGCCAGCCATCGCAGAGCAGCGCCCATGGCCGGTTCTCGGGCGTGGTGCCGAGGTACAGCAGAATGCCGAGGATCAGAAAGAAGCTCAGATCGCCCATCAGCATCGGCACGAATACCGAGCCTTGAATGCTGGTGTTGATCAGGTAGATCCAGAAGACCACGGCAATCAACCGCGTCAGCACGCACAGCCAGGAATGCACCACATAGAGCGGCGCGTTGAAGCCCGACGGCATGTAAAACACGCTAATGCCGACCAGCAGCATCCCGGCGTTTTCCAGCCATGGATCGGAGAGTTGCGGCGGCAGCCCGACCACCGATGTCAGCAACCCCGGCGCGAACAGCGCCGGGATCGCGAACACCATGTTCATCGCGATGCCTATCCAGATGAAACGTTGAAACCAGCGGATGTAGGTGTCCATGTCATCCATTTCCTTGTGCAGACTTTAGGAGAGTCCCTCTGTGTGATGAGCTTTTGTGGCGAGGGAGCTTGCTCCCGCTCGGCTGCGCAGCAGTCGTAAACCCAGCAGACGCGGTGTTTCAGGAAAACCGCGTTCTCAGGTTTTGGGGCTGCTTCGCAGCCCAGCGGGAGCAAGCTCCCTCGCCACAGGAAACCTCATCAGCCGAGGGCAGTTTTCTCCAGGTGTTCAAGGATGATCGGATAGACATCGACCACCGCGTTCTTGCCGAACATGCAGTCGATGTGGCCGTAGCCCGGCACTACATGCCGGCTGTAGCGCTCCGGCCCGTGGGCTTCGCAGACTCGCTGGTAGGTCTTGAGGGTGCTTTCCGGCAGATAGCACTGGTTGTCGGCGCCACTGATAAAGCAGATCGGCATGCTCAGCCGATCAAAGTGCGGCATGTACACATCGTTGCCTTTGAAATCCACCAGGTGCCCTTTGCGCACGATCAGCGCCAGGTGTTCGAAGGTCTCGATGTTCGACTCGCCAAACAACTCATGCAGGTTGTCGTGCAGGGTTTCGTTGAGGGTGTCGTGACGATATAGCGAGGCGTACATGAAGGTGATGCGGTGGCACACCGGGTTGGTGCAATACCCTTGCGCTTCGATCCGCGCGTAGCCGTTGAGGGCCTTGTCGTAGAGTTTGTTGAACCAGTTCTCCTTGCTGTCAGCGTATGCGGTCATCGACTTGATGCCGATCGCATCGAGCATCCCCGGCAGGTGCAGCCCGGCCTTCAACCCGGTGGCGGTGGCGACCACAGTGTCAGCGGCGATCTGCGAGCAGACCACCGAACGCACGCCCTGCAAACCGGCGAGCAGCGACATGAAAAACGTCGTCGCACCGTAGCAATGCACCACGCACTGCACGTCTTTCGCTTTGGTTTCCTGCTGAATCTGCGCGATGGCAGCCTTGAAGTCGTACTGGGCGATCTGATCGCCGTTCCATTCCTTCTTGCTCGCCGGCAACAGAATGCTCACCCGGAAATCCAGCAGCCAGACGTCGTAGTCGTGCTTGCACAGGTATTCGAGCAGGTTGGTCTGGATGGTGTCGGTGGAGAAAATATTCGAACCGACGCCCAAGCCATGCACCAGCATCACCGGGCCTTTGCTGCCCGCCTGATAACGGGTCAGGCGCAGTTCTACGCCGTCCTCGGTGGGGAAAAAATGCACCGCCGGGATTGGCGCATCCAGCAGCCGTTTCAGCCGTGGCGGCGCGTCGGGGTTGAAGTAGATATCGCCTGCAAACACCCCGCCGTAACTTTCCCAGAGGATCCCGGCGAAGAACTTGCCGAAGCGCGCCAGCCCCTCGATGCGCTCGCGCTCGTTACGCGCGTTGAGCACTTTCATGGTGGTCATCTGCTTGGCGAAATCGGTCGGATGAATGTGCATCACCCCCGAGCCGATCACCTCGCCAGACTTGTCCGGCCCGCGATACAGCGTCACATACAACGTGCTGGTGTCGTGCCAGATATTCAGCACGCCGTTGTCTTCCGGCACGGTTTTGAAGGCGCTGAAAAAGTAGTCGTTGCCGTCCTCGGCGGTCAGCTTCATGTCGTATTTCATGTGGCGCGTATCGACCTGCTGCTCGAATTGCTCGAACAGGTTGAACACGCCGTTGCTGGCAGTGAGCGGTTGTGGCGACAGCGCCGGGGCGTTCACCGTGCCGACGATGGTTGCGGCGTGCTCCGGCTCCTTGATCATGCGGTTGAGATCGTTGGCAGTGATGGTCAGGGTGAAGTCGATCGGCGAGTTGTCCGCCTCGCCGCGCTTGGCCGCCGCTTCGTAAACTTTCAGATCAGTGCTTTGCGCAGCAGTAAAGGCGCGGGAGAAATAGCCCTTCATGGTTTCGGTGAACTGCACGCCCAAAGTCGGCGGCGCCACGGGTTTGCGTGGCGCCGACGGCAGCGTGTAGTCGATTTGCCAGCCCCGGTCGGCGGCGAGCAGGCCCATGTTGCGCTCGCTCACGGCAGAAATCGTCAGCAGCGGATTGACCGCCAGCGACGTCGGAATCACCGCACCGTCGGTCACGTACAGATTGGCGTAGACATCGGTGCCGGCAGCGCCGCTGAACACCTGGCCCTTGTGATTGACCACGCCCTGCCCGGCGTCTTCGCCCATCACGCAGCCGCCCAGCGGATGCACCGAGACGATGCTGTGCTTGAGCAATTTGGTCCAGATCGGATTCTCCACCCAGACGCCACCCAATGCCTTGGTGCTCTGGTGCAGACGGTCATTGCCGAGCTTGAAGTTTTCTTGCTCGCCAACGCCCGGCCAATCGATGCGCAATTGATCCTTGTTATCCAGCACCATCCGTCCCTGACCGCTGTCGTGGCTCATGATCAGGTAGGTCTGCATGTTGTGCAGCGCGCCGTAATACGGGCCGCGCAGAAAACTTTCCGCTTCGCGTTCCTTGTACTTCACCTTGCCGCTGAAACTGTCATCGCTGGCCACGCCGATCATCTCGGCGAACCCGGCCATGCTCGGCACCATTGGCCGCCCCAGCGCGCCGGGGATCGAACCCTCCTCGATGACCATGCGGCTACGCCAGTCACCTTCGGTACGCATGTCGATCACCGAAGTGATACATGGCCCGACCGGATGCAGTTCCTTGGCCGGGTGCGCGCCGAAACCGATGCCGTTGATGGTCTGTTCACAGTTATGGCCGAAACCGAGGATGTCACCATTGCCGCTCATGTTCTCGCCGAGCTGACCGGACATCACCAGGCCTTTGTCCCGCGAGCGCAGGAGAATTTCGGTAGAGCCGAGGGTGCCGGCGGACACCACGACGATGTCGGCTTTTACAAACAGCGTCGGCGCCGAGAACAGTTCGCGACCACTGTCCAGAGTCTGGAAGTGCACGATCCAGCCATCGCCGTCGCGCTCCAGATGCCGCACTTCGGCCTGACAGAAAATCTCCGCGCCGTGATTCCAGGCGTCCGGCAGATAGTTCATCAGCGTGGTGTTCTTGGCCTTGTTGTTACAGCCCGACACGCAGTCGCCGCACTGATTGCATGGCAGTTGTTCGACGCCGACATGGTTGAGGTTGTTCGGCAACTTGTCGAAGGTCACGTTGATCGGCGGCTTGTAGAAATGCGCGCCCTGCTTGAGGTAATCCGCGGACTTCTTGTTGGCATCGAGCTTGGGCAGATTGGGAGAGGTGTCCGGATAGGGATTGGGTTTGAGCATCTCCCGAGCGCGGGCATAGCCGTCCTTGAGCAGCGTGTCGCGGTGTTCACGCACAGCCTGCGGCCAGCGCGGGTCGTCGAACACACCGGGCTCCGGTTCCAGGGCAACGTTGGCATTGATCAGCGACGTACCGCCGAGGCCGCAACCGACCACGACATTCTGCTGGGCGTTGACGTGCAGATCGAACAACCCGGTGCGTGAGCCGATATGGCCGTCGGGATCGTGCACCTGCAACTCTTCGGTGGCGGCAATCATGGTGTTGGGGTATTCGCCGGGCTGAATCTCTCGCCCGCGCTCCAGCAAACACACACGTTTTCCGGCCCGGGACAGGCGCGAGGCAGCAATGCCGCCGCCATAACCGGAGCCAATGACGATGACGTCGTAATATTCCTTGATCTCGCTGATGGGCGTTGCGATGCGTGTCATGAGACTGATCCTTTCTCAGGCTGATGGGGCAACTCTGCGGTTGCCTGCAATCAATGGGCGAACGAGCACCTGGCCTCCGGGGCGAACCCGGCGACAGCACAGCGGTTGGAGCAGGACTTATGCGCTACAGACGAGCGTGTTGATTGGCCGCACGACGTAACGTGCGCTTGCGTGGCGAGGGGGTTGGGCGATGTCGGCGGCTATCCATCATGCGTTCTCCCAGAACCAGATGTGGATAAGTGACGGCTGTCCTTGTGCCATTGCAGTGAAGACAGCGCAGGAATCGAAGTCAAGGCAACCAGTTAGAACTGTATGAAATGTGATCAATTGCCGTTTGGACTATGCCCGGCGGGGCTTACAGGGTTTGGCAAACAAGTTATCCACATAGCCACCCACAGCAAATGGGGGTAACTGTGGATGAGTGGAAAAATAACGGGCTGATTTGTGAAGAAAAATCGTGACTTATCCAGAAGTACACTTTGCGATATCGATTGGGTGTTTTTTAATCAACCCTTTGAAAGACACGGTTTATATGGCCTGTAGAAGATGGCGAACACGTTATCCACAGAAGCGCCAACAGAGATCGGGGGTAACTTTAGGGGTGCTGTGGAAAAACAGCTGAAACTGTGAAAAACCGAGGGATGCGGGAAGGTCAGAGATCAAGAAACGCTGTTTTGATCAGTTTTTAACCAAACCTCTACAAGCCAAGTTCTATATGGCCTCTGGCCGATAGCGAACATCTTATCCACAGAAGCGCCAACAGAGATTGGGGGCAACTTGGCGAGTTAGCCATTGGAAAAAGCCAGAAAAAACCGCAAGTTAGGCTGGTTGTTTTTTGATCGGATGGCTGCAGGGCTTGATTGACGTGGGGTGCAGGGATGGGCGAACACGTTATCCACAGATCCGCCAACAGGGATTGTGGGTAAACATCTTCGAATTGCACATTCCTGTAGGAGCTGCGGCACGCTGCGATCTGTTGATCTTGGTTTTAAAGATCAAAAGATCGCAGCCTCGTTGCACTCGACAGCTCCTACAGGGGTTTTGCGAAGCGTCAGCGGACCACACCTTCTTCTATCAGCAGTTTGAGGATAGCCTCGGCGCCGGCTTGTGGAGTGACGCCTTTGAGCACCTGCCCACCGCCACCACTGGCCTTGGCCGTGGCGGCCTTCATCCGGTCCGCGCCGCTTTTGGCTTTGATCACTTTCAGGCGTTTGGGCCTTGGTTTGGCCGGTTGCAGGGTGGCGGCTGACAGGAGCTCGTCGTCGACTACCTCGACATCCGCAGCCTCCAGTACGCCGCGCCGCGCCGGGCCATAAGCACTCTGCCGAGGTTTCGGCGCGGCGTTATCCACAGTCGCCAGAAACGGCAGTTTCACCTTCAACCGTCGCCGCTGCCCACGGGGCAACGCTTGCAGCACCAACGCCGAACCGTCGTTGATCGATTCGACCTGCGCCAGCCCGACCACCAGCGGCCAGCCCAACCCTTCGGCCAGCAGAAACGGCAACATCCCCGAACCTTCGCCGGTTTCCGCCTGACTGCCGGTCAACACCACTTGTGCCCCGGCCTCACGCAGATATGCAGTCAGCGCCGGTAACGCATCGGCGCCGGCAGGCTGTTCGAGCACATGCATCTGCGCCAGACCCATGCCCAGATAGGCACGCAGTGCGGGTTCCGCGACATCGCCGGCGTGCAGCACTTGCAGGTTATCCCCAGCCAGTTGCAGGCCCAGCTCTACGGCGCGGGCGTCCTGTTCGGCGCGGCGTGGCCGGCCCGAGGTCGGGTGGGCGCCGATGGAAACCAGGCTGATGACATTGCTGTTCATAACTGTGTCCTTCCCTTAAGCCGCATCGCGCCTGGCGTCGTTGCGGTAAGCCGCTACCGCCGCGATCAAGGCTTGAAGAATCTCCGCGCTCTCACCGATCACCGACAGGTCGGCACGCTTGATCATGTCGCACCCTGGATCGAGGTTGATTGCCACAACCTTGTCGCAGGCACCAATGCCTTGCAGGTGCTGGATCGCCCCGGAAATCCCCACCGCCACGTAAACCCGTGCGGTGACCCAGGTGCCCGACGCGCCGACCTGACGATCACGCGCCATAAAGCCATCGTCCACCGCCACCCGCGACGCGCCTTCGGTAGCACCGAGTGCTGCGGCCGTTTCGTGGAACAGTGCCCAGTCCTTGACGCCGTTGCCGCCGGAGAAGATGAACTCGGCTTCGGCCATCGGAATCGCCGCCGGGTCCACCGCCACCGCGCCGAGATCCTCGATCCGCGACAGGCTTCTCGCGACGCTTGTGGATAACTCCACTGGCAGCGCTTCATGACGGGTTTCACTGACCGGCTCAGCGCATTCGGCCGAGGCCAGAATCAACCGCGCAAGCGGCCGCGCCAGGTCTTGAAGACCCGCACCGGCACGGCCGATGCACTGCTGATCCTTGACCTGCCAGACCCTTGTCGCCGGGCGTTCGCCGAGTGCTGCGGCAAAGCGTCGACCGAGTTCACCGCCGCCGCTGCGACTGTCCGACAGCAACCAATGACGCGGATTGAATTGGTTATCCACAGCCCGCAGCCCTTGCACCCGTTGCTCCGGTGCATAACCGCCGAACTCGTCGCCCTCCAGCACCAACAAGCGGTCGACACCGGCAGTGGCGAAGGCGTTTTCCTTATGTTCACCGAAGACCACCGCCAGCACCGCGCCGTCCTTGCCGGCCAGTTGATGGGCGAGGCCAAGCAAGTCGCGGTCGTGGCTGCTCAAGCGACCACCGACCATGTCCGGCACCACGCTGATGTAGAACGCCGGAGCCGCCACTTGATGCAGCGGCAATTGCACTTCCACAGTGGTCGAGCGTTTGACCGCCCCGCCCTGCTGAGCGCCACTGCGGTCGATTCGTTTGAGGCCGTTGGGGCCGATGAAACCGATGCCGTGGAGGTTCTTGCGGATGACGCCGTTGGGGCCCATCCAGCTATGTTGCGCCGGTTGCATGGCGGCGTGCAGCGGATGTAGACGGTTACGTGCGATCCATTCAGCGCGCGGGTCGCGGCGGATAATGTCGCTCATCAGTGGGCCTCCGCAGGTTCACGTTTGGCCGGGGTGGCAGGCTTGTTCGGCGCAGCGTCTTCGAGCAGCGCGTCGGCCACCAGTTCGGCGATGTCCTTGATCAGCGGCCGTGGTTCGACCACCCCTTCGAGCATCGCCGTGCACTGTGGACAACCCACGGCCACCAGTTCGGCACCGGTTTCGCGGATGTCTTCCATGCGCATGTCGGGAATCCGCTGCTTGCCCGGAATGTCGGTGATCGGCGCCCCGCCACCGCCGCCGCAGCAGCGGGAGCGGAAGCCGGAACGTTGCATCTCTTTGACTTCGATGCCGAGGGCACGCAGCACTTCACGCGGTGCTTCGTACTCGCCGTTGTAGCGACCGAGGTAGCACGGATCGTGATAGGTCACGCTGTTGCCTTTGTGCTGACCGAGATTGAGCGCGCCGGCCTGGATGATTTCCGCCATGTAGGTGCTGTGATGCTGCACCAGGTAGTTGCCATCGAAGGCGCCGTATTCGTTTTTCAGCACATGGAAACTGTGCGGATCGCAGGTGACGATGCGGTTGAAGCTGTATTTCGCCAGGGTCTGAATGTTGCGTTTGGCGAGCAACTGGAAGGTCGCTTCATCGCCAAGACGTCGCGCCACGTCGCCGCTGTCACGCTCTTCGAGGCCCAGCACGGCGAAGTCGACCTTGGCCGCTTTCAGCACTTTGACGAAGGCGCGCAAAGTGCGCTGGTTACGCATGTCGAAGGCGCCATCGCCGACCCAGAACAGCACGTCGGTGGATTTCTTTTCGCTGAGCAGATTGAGGTTCAAGTCCGCCGCCCAGTTCATCCGCCCGCCCGGCGCGAAACCGCCCGGGTTGTCGGTGGCGATGAGGTTTTCGAGGACTTCGGCGCCCTTGTTCGGGGTCGCGCCTTTTTCCAGCGTCAGGTGACGGCGCATGTCGACGATGGCGTCGACGTGCTCGATCATCATCGGGCACTCCTCGACGCAGGCACGGCAGGTGGTGCACGACCAGAGGGTTTCGGCATCGACCAGACCATTGACGATCGGTTGATGCGGATTGCCGGCGTGTTCACCAATGGCTTTGCCTGGATATGGACTGCCGGCGAACTTCGCGTCAGTGCCGCCGGCAAGACCGACGACCATGTCTTGAATCAGTTTTTTCGGGTTCAACGGCTGGCCGGCAGCGAACGCCGGGCACGCCGCTTCGCATTTACCGCACTGCACGCAGGCATCGAAACCGAGTAACTGGTTCCAGGTGAAATCCTTGGGTTTTTCCACACCCAGTGGCGCGGTTGGATCGTTGAGGTCCAGCGGCTTCAAACCGGTGGAACGACCACCACCAAAACGTTCGGCACGACGGTGCCAGGCCAGGTGCAAGGCACCGGCGAAGGCATGTTTCATCGGCCCGCCCCAGGTCATGCCGAAGAACAGCTCCGACACGCCCCATAACACACCGACCCCGAGAATGACCGCCAGCACCCAGCCGCCAAAGTTCTCCGGAAGAATCCCCGCCACCGGCAAGGTCAGCAGAAAGAACGACGCCGAGAACGCCAGCAGGCTTTTCGGCAGGCGCATCCACGGGCCTTTCGACAGCCGTGCCGGCGGGTTGCGCCGACGCAGATAAACGAAGATTGCACCGACGAACATCACCGCCGTCATCAGCAGCAACGCATAACCCAGAACGCGATTATGCAGGCCGAAACCGTGCACCAGAATTGCCAGCACAATCGACGCCACTGCGCCGCCAGCCGTGGCGACGTGGGTGTTGGCGATGTATTTGTCCCGCGCCACCACATGGTGCAAGTCGACCATGTAGCGCTTGGGCATGGCGAGCAGGCCGCCGATCAGATCGACCTTCGAGGCCCGGCCCCGGCGCCACATCGCTACCCGCCGCAACGCGCCAAGGACACCAAGGGCCAGGGCTGCGAACAACAGGATTGGAAGAAGGGTGTTCAACATAGGTGAAGCTCCCAAAGACCTCGGGTCTTGCAGGTCGAGTTGCCTTACTCGGTCACTGTGGGAGCGGGCTTGCCCGCGATTGCATTCTGTCAGTCACAGTTGCATTGACTGACCCTCCGCTATCGCGGGCAAGCCCGCTCCCACAGGATCATGTGCAAGCCTTTAGAAGTCTTTACACAGTCTGAGTGCGTCGTAGATCGCGGCGTGGGTGTTGCGCTGCGCCACACAATCGCCGATGCGGAACAGCAAATAGCCGTCACCCGTGGTGCTCAACGATGGCTGCGGCTTGATCGCGAACAGCGCGTCGATGTCGATCTGGCCCTTGTTGCGCGAACCGTCCTTGAGCCCGTAATACAGCTCTTCGTCCGGACGCACACCGTTCTCCACCACCACTTGATCGACCACCCGCTCCTCTTTGGCGCCGGTGTATTCGTTCTCCAGCACCGCGACCAGTTTGTCGCCCTCGCGATAGACCTTCTCGAGCATCATGTCGCCGGTCATGATCACTTCTTTCGGGTACATGCTGCGGTAGTAGGTCGGGAACGACGTACCGCCGATGGCCACACCCGGTTTGATGTCGTCGGTGACGATCTCCACCTGACTGCCCTTGTCCGCGAGGAAGTCGGCGACCGACATCCCGGTGAATTCACAAATGGTGTCGTAGACCAGCACGTTCTTACCCGGCGCCACCTTGCCATCGAGCACGTCCCAGCTGCTGACCACCAGCCCTTCGGCGGCGCCCCAGTGTTCGTTCTGCTCAAGGAATGGATGCCCGCCGACCGCCAGCACGACCACGTCCGGACGCAAATCCATGATGGTCGCGATGTCCGCTGCCGTGCCCAGACGCAGATCGACTTTCAGCCGCGCCAGCTCCAGCTGGAACCAACGGGTGATGCCGGCAATCTGGTCACGCTGCGGCGCTTTCGACGCCGTGGTGATCTGCCCGCCGATGAATTCTTTTTTCTCGAACAACGTCACGTCGTGGCCACGCTCGGCCGATACACGCGCCGCTTCCATGCCCGCCGGGCCGGCACCGACGACCACCACTTTGCGTTTGACGCCCGTGGACTTCTCGATGATGTGCGGCACGCCCATGTATTCACGGGAGGTCGCGGCGTTCTGGATGCACAGCACATCGAGACCTTGGTACTGACGATCGATGCAGTAGTTGGCGCCAACGCACTGTTTGATCTGATCGATCTGACCCATCTTGATCTTGGCGATCAGGTGCGGGTCGGCGATGTGCGCACGGGTCATGCCGACCATGTCGACGTAGCCGCCTTCGAGAATGCGCGTGGCCTGGTTCGGGTCCTTGATGTTCTGCGCGTGCAGCACCGGTGCCTTGACCACTTCCTTGATACCGGCCGCCAAGTGCAGAAACGGCTCCGGTGGATAACTCATGTTGGGGATAACGTTGGCCAGGGTGTTGTGGGTATCGCACCCTGAACCCACGACACCAATGAAATCGATCATGCCGGTGTCGTCGTAGTATTTGGCGATCTGCTTCATGTCCTCATGGGACAAGCCGTCCGGGTGGAATTCGTCACCACACAGACGGATACCGACGCAGAAATCGTCGCCGACTTCCTTGCGCACAGCCTTGAGCACTTCGAGGCCAAAACGCATGCGGTTCTCGAAACTGCCGCCCCACTCGTCAGTACGTTTGTTGACGCGTGGACTCCAGAACTGGTCGATCATGTGCTGGTGCACGGCGGACAACTCAACACCGTCGAGACCACCAGCCTTGGCCCGTGCCGCAGCGGTGGCGTAGTTGCCGATCACCCGCCAGATTTCTTCCGGCTCGATGGTTTTGCAGGTCGCACGGTGCACCGGTTCGCGGATGCCCGACGGCGACAGCAGGGTCGGCCAGTGTTCGCCATCCCAACGCGAGCGACGGCCCATGTGGGTAATCTGGATCATGATCTTGGCGCCATGCTTGTGCATGGCGTCGGCCAGATTCTGGAAGTGCGGAATGATCCGGTCGTCGGCCAGGTTCACCGATTTCCACCAGCCTTGCGGGCTGTCGATGGCCACGCTGGAGGAACCGCCGCAAATCGCCAGGCCGATGCCGCCCTTGGCTTTCTCTTCGTAGTATTTGACGTAGCGGTCGGTGGTCATGCCGCCGTCGGTCGCGTAGACCTCGGCGTGCGCGGTACTGAGCACGCGGTTGCGGATGGTCAGTTTGCCGATCTGGATCGGCTGGAACATTGCTTCGAAAGCCATGGCGGGTTCCTCGACTTACAACGGCTTGACGGTGAACAAGCCGTCTTCGTGACCCTCTTCGGAGCCACCGTAGACTTGCTCGGCCACGGTGCGAATCTGACTGCCGCGAGCGGCAAGAATCTGATCCATCGCACCGGCAAACCAGCCGGTGAACATGTAGTCGACCTTGCGCCCGACCTTGCCGTAGACGTAGACGAACGCCGAGTGTTCGAGCTTGACGCTGGCGGTGCCTTTGTCGAGGTCGATGTCCTGAATCTTGAACAGGCCCCAGCCGCGTTGCGACAAGCGCTTCATGTAGTGCTCGAATACCGCGACGCCTTCCAGGCCGTGGCATTCAGCTTCTTTTTCGCACCAGTGCCAAGCGGATTTGTAGCCGGCCTTGTAGAGGATCTCGGCGTAGGCTTCAGCGCCCAGCACTTCCTCGATGCCCATGTGGTTGTTGACGAAAAAGTGACGTGGCACGTAGAGCATTGGCAGGGCGTCGGAGGTCCAGACACCGGTCTCGCTGTCGACTTCGATTGGCAATTGCGGGGCGATCTTGGCCATGGAAACTTAACTCCAGAAAAATTTGAATTCAGTGGTGGCCGCAACCCTCACCCCAGCCCTCTCCCAGAGGAGAGGGGGCAGATCGGCGGCGGTCTCGAGAAAGCGTTATTCGCCCCAGACGTCCTTGAGGACGTTGACCCAGTTTTCGCCCATGATCTTGCGCACTACGCGCTCGGGGTGGCCGCGCTTGAGCAGGGTTTCGGTCAGGTTCGGGAACTCGCCGACGGTGCGGATGCCCAGCGGGTTGATGATCTTGCCGAAGCTGGTCAGACGCCGGGCGTAGCCCTTGTCGTGGGTCAGGTATTCGAAGAAGTCCTGACCGTGACCCTGGGTGAAGTCGGTGCCAATGCCGATGGCGTCTTCGCCGACGATGTTCATCACGTATTCGATGGCTTCGGCGTAGTCGTCGATGGTCGAATCGATGCCTTTGGCGAGGAACGGCGCGAACATGGTCACGCCGACAAAACCGCCGTGGTCGGCGATGAATTTCAGTTCTTCATCGGACTTGTTGCGCGGGTGCTCTTTGAGACCCGACGGCAGGCAGTGGGAGTAGCAGACCGGTTTTTTCGATTCGAGGATGACTTCCTCGGACGTCTTCGAGCCGACGTGGGACAGATCGCACATGACGCCGACGCGGTTCATTTCGGCAACGATCTCGCGACCGAAACCCGACAGGCCGCCATCACGCTCGTAGCAACCGGTGCCGACCAGATTCTGGGTGTTGTAGCACATCTGCACGATGCCGACGCCGAGCTGCTTGAACACCTCGACATAGCCGATCTGGTCTTCAAACGCGTGGGCATTCTGGAAGCCGAAGAGGATGCCGGTCTTGCCTTGTTCCTTGGCCTTGCGGATGTCGGCGGTGGTGCGCACCGGGATCACCAGGTCGCTGTTTTCGCGAATCAGCTTCTGGCTCGCGGCAATATTGTTCACGGTCGCCTGAAAGCCCTCCCACACCGACACGGTGCAGTTGGCCGCCGTCAGACCGCCCTTGCGCATGTCTTCGAACAGCTCACGGTTCCATTTGGCAATGATCAGACCGTCGATAACGATGCTGTCGGCGTGTAATTCGGCTGGGCTCATCAGGCGTCCCCTTATTGGCGATTCATGCGCCGAATCGTCTGCCGGCGCTTTGGGGCCAGCATATGCCTCGGTGCCGGGGCGACCGGGTGCAAAAACGACAGGGGAATTGCCGAAAGCGTCAATCCGCGACAAAGGGTCGCCAAGCGACCCGACCGGCCACCTGTTCAAGCCTGCAAGCTTGAGCCAGAATCTCCCGCATCTTGGAAACACCACTGGATTAGAGCGGCGACAACAATGAAATCGATCTTCCTGGCTTTGGCACTGCTCGCGACCGGCGTACACGCCGCCGAAGAGTCCGACAACAACCCGTGCGACGCAGTCGAAAACGACGTCCAGACCCTGGAATGCTCGACCTACAGCCGCACCACCGCCGAAGACCTGCTCAAGGACAACTACGCCAGCCTCAATGACCGCATGCAGACCGCGTATGGCAAAAACCCGACGCAATTGGCGGATATCACTGCCAAGCTTAAGACTGCTCAACAGCAGTGGTTGAAGACCCGGGATGCGGATTGTGCGGTGGAAGCGTTCCCGGCGACAGCGGGGAGCAAGGCTTTTACCATTGCGCAGAATGACTGCGTGGCGCGGATGAGTGATGAGCGGTCGGAGTTTTTGGAGTCGATTGGGCAGGAATAGTCTTTAAATTCCGAGGAAAATTGGAAACGCTTTGTGCTTTCGCCGCGTGAATCTCCTCTTCTTACGGGACATGCCGATTTCGCCTACACCTATCGCGTGAACGTCCCGATGTACGGGCCCCTCACGCAATATGCTGACAACTGTTCTTGATTGGTCGCCTTGAAAATATAAGTAAAGATTCGCGAATCTTATAAAAGACTTATATTCTTCCATGAACAGCATCCACTGGACACGAAAGGCCGTTAAGCAACTCTTGAAATTGCACTCCGTGCATCAGGTACAGGTTCGGAATGCCGTTACGGCGCTTGCCGACATGCCTGATGCGGGCAATGTCAAAGCACTGATTGGCCATGACTACGCCTACCGCCTGCGCGTCGGCAATTATCGAGTCATGTTCGACTGGGATGGCACAATCAAAGTGGTCAGTATTCAAGAGGTCAAAAAACGCGATGAACGCACCTACTGACATCCAAATCATCAATGACGCCGAAGGAAAACCCGCCTTCGTCGTCATCCCCTATGCGCAATACGTCGCGCAGAAAATGCAACCTGACCTGATTCCCCATGAGGTGGTCAGCCGTATGGTCGACGGGGCGACACCGATCCGTGCCTGGCGCGAGCACCTGAATCTGACTCAGGAAGAAGTCGCCAAGCGAATGGGTATTTCGCAACCGGCGTTTGCCCAACAGGAAACAGTCGCCAAGCCTCGCAAGGCCACGCGCGAGAAAATTGCAGCAGCCTTCGGCATCACCGCCAATCAGCTTGAGCTGTAAGCTGCCCTCTTCACTTGAAGGAATTCCCCATGAACATCTGCGGCATCGAAATCAAAGGCAGCGAAGCGATCATCGCCGTGGCCGCTCTCGACGGTTCGGCCCTGAGCCACGTTGCGCTCAGCACAAAGAAAATCGCCCTCGACGATGACGATGAGGCGGCCAACGTCAAACGCTTCGCGGCGCAGGTTGCTTCGTTTGTACGTGAGAATTCGATTGATCGGATTGCGATCAAGAAGCGCAGCAAGAAGGGTGAGTTTGCCGGTGGACCGACGACGTTCAAGATTGAGGGTGTGTTTCAGTTGCTCGATGGTTGTGAGGTGACGTTGTTGTCGCCACAGACGATCAACGCACAGGCGAAGAAGCATAATTTCGAGCTGCCGGGGACGCTGAACAAGTATCAGCATGAGGCGTACAAAGCGGCGTGTTCGGCGTTGGTGAAGAAGTAACCCTATTCCCGACATCACATTGGAACCTGTGGGAGCGGGCTTGCCCGCGATGGCGGTGTGTCAGGCGATCACAATGTTGGATGTGCTGGCCTCATCGCGGGCAAGCCCGCTCCCACAGGGTTCCATGGCGTTGCTGAAACCGTTCAGGCCTGCGCAGCGCGTCGATCTTCGCGGGGGCAACGGGCGAATTTTGCGCGGTAGCTGCGGGTGAAATACGACGGTGATTCGAAGCCGCAGGCAATGCTGACTTCGAGCACGCTCATGTCGGTCTGGCGCAACAGCTGCCGGGCCTTTTCCAGGCGCAGGCGCAGGTAGAAATTGCTCGGCGTGTCGTTCAGGTGCAGCCGAAACAAGCGCTCCAGTTGCCGCCGCGTCACTTTGATCGACTCCGCCAGCTCCAGCGTGGTCAGCGGCGGTTCGCTGTGCTGCTCCATCTCGCCAATCACCTGCACCAGTTTCTTGTTATTGATGCCGTAACGCGTGGCGACTTCCATGCGCTGGTGGTCTTTGCGCGGGCGGATGCGCCCGAGGACGAATTGCTCGCTGACCTGGATCGCCAGTTGCGGGCCGTGGGCCTGGGCGATCAGGTCGAGCATCAGATCGATGGAAGCGGTGCCACCCGCCGAGGTGATGCGCCGACGGTCGATCTCGAACAACTCCTGCGTCACGCTGAGCTGTGGATAAGATTCCTTGAAGGCGTCGATGGCCTCCCAGTGCAGGGTCAGTCGATGGCCGTCGAGCACGCCGGCCTCGGCGAGGACGAAGCTGCCAGTGTCGATGGCGCCGAGGGTGACGCCGTCGTTGTCCAGCCGCCGCAGCCAATGCTCCAGCGTAGGCGTGGCGAACTTCAGCGGTTCAAATCCGGCCACCACCAGCAACGTCGCACCTTTCTTCAACGGCTCCAGCGCCGCATCCGCGTTGACCGACATGCCGTTGCTCGCCAGCACCGCGCCGCCATCGGCACTGAGCACATGCCAGCGATACAACTCGCCGCGAAAGCGGTTGGCCACACGCAACGGTTCAATGGCGGAAATAAAGCCGATGGCGGAGAACCCCGGCATCAGCAAGAAGTAGAAATCCTGGGACATGGGCGCACTCGGTTGGCGGGTAGCGTGGAATGTTGATACGCCAGTTGTCTTCGGCATTCAAGAGCACAGGTCGCTACAGTGCAAGTGCCGGTCGCCGTAGTGCGTTTTGACCGGCCTGAAGCTGCGTAACTTTGCATCACCGGCGCATCAGACGCCGGGAACCACAATAAACGACCTGCCGAGGAACCCGACATGAAACGACTGATCAGCAGCTGTGTTCTTGCACTCAGCGGTACCGCTTTCTTGAGCGCCAGCGTCATGGCGGCCGAACCCGCGTCTTGCCAGAACGTACGCATGGGCGTGGTCAACTGGACCGACGTGATCGCCACCAGTGCCATGACCCAGGTCTTGCTCGACGGCCTCGGCTACAACACCAAACAAACCAGCGCCTCCCAGCAAATCATCTTCGCCGGGATCCGTGACCAGCGGCTGGATCTGTTCCTCGGTTACTGGAACCCGCTGATGACCCAGACGATCACCCCGTTCGTCGACGCCAATCAGGTCAAAGTCCTCGAAGCGCCGAGCCTGAAAGACGCCCGCGCCACCCTCGCCGTGCCGACTTATCTGGCGGACAAGGGCCTGAAAACCTTCGCCGATATCGCCAAGTTTGAAAAAGAGCTGGGCGGCAAGATCTACGGGATCGAGCCGGGCTCGGGCGCCAACACGCAGATCAAGGCGATGATCGCCAAGAACCAGTTCGGCCTCGGCAAGTTCCAGCTGGTCGAGTCCAGCGAGGCCGGCATGCTCGCTGCCGTCGATCGCGCCGTGCGTCGCAAAGAGGCGGTGGTGTTCTTCGGCTGGGCGCCGCACCCGATGAACGTCAACGTCAAGATGACTTATCTGACCGGCAGCGACGATGCCCTCGGCCCGAACGAAGGCATGGCCACCGTATGGACCGTTACTGCACCGAAATACGCCGATCAGTGCCCGAACATCGGTCGTCTGCTGAGCAACCTGACGTTCACCGCCGAAGACGAGAGCCGAATGATGCAGCCGCTGCTCGATCACAAAGACGCCTTCGAATCGGCCAAGCAGTGGCTCAAGGATCACCCCGAAGACAAGCAACGCTGGCTGGAAGGTGTGACCACGTTCGACGGCAAACCGGCCGCTGAAAACCTCCAGCTGACCAGCAAATAACTCACCACGAATAACGCTTCGCAGCCCCGAAAAGGGCTGCGGACAGACCCATCACGCCTGAAGGAAACCGCACCATGAACCACGACGTCATCATCACCTGCGCACTCACCGGTGCTGGCGACACGACCGCCAAGAGCCCCCACGTGCCGGTCACCCCGAAACAGATTGCTGCTGCTGCCGTTGAGGCGGCCAAGGCTGGCGCCACAGTTGTGCACTGCCATGTGCGCGATCCGCAGACCGGCAAGTTCAGCCGTGACGTCGCGCTGTACCGCGAGGTGATGGAGCGCATCCGCGAGGCTGACGTCGACATCATCGTCAACCTCACCGCCGGCATGGGCGGCGACCTCGAAATCGGTGCCGGCGAGAACCCGATGGAATTCGGCCCGAACACCGATCTGGTCGGCCCGTTGACCCGTCTGGCGCACGTTGAAGCGCTGCTGCCGGAAATCTGCACCCTCGATTGCGGCACGCTGAACTTCGGCGATGGCGACACCATTTACGTTTCGACCCCGGCGCAATTGCGTGCTGGCGCCAAGCGCATTACCGAGCTGGGCGTGAAGGCCGAGCTGGAAATTTTCGACACCGGGCACCTGTGGTTCGCCAAGCAGATGA
This sequence comes from Pseudomonas sp. NPDC087598, assembly GCF_044743525.1. Classification (NCBI taxonomy): domain Bacteria; kingdom Pseudomonadati; phylum Pseudomonadota; class Gammaproteobacteria; order Pseudomonadales; family Pseudomonadaceae; genus Pseudomonas; species Pseudomonas sp. NPDC087598. The sequence goes on from NZ_JBIUWQ010000067.1 coordinate 23,273, forward strand.
TCAAGGAAGGCCTGCTCGATAACCCGTTGTTCCAGCTATGCCTGGGCATCCCGTGGGGCGCACCGGCCGACACCACCACCATGAAAGCCATGGTCGACAACTTGCCGGCGGATGCCGTGTGGGCCGGATTTGGCATTGGCCGCATGCAAATGCCGATGGCCGCGCAAGCGGTGCTGCTGGGCGGCAACGTGCGGGTCGGGCTGGAAGACAACCTGTGGCTGGACAAGGGTGTGCTGGCGACCAACGGCCAACTGGTTGAACGCGCCACCGAGATCCTCAGCCGCTTGGGCGCCCGGGTACTCACGCCGGCGGAAGGTCGCAAAAAAATGGGCCTGACCCAGCGCGGTTAACCCTACATCTATTCCCTTTGGGAACCGGAATTGTGGCGAGGGGATTTATCCCCGTTCGGCTGCGCAGCAGTCGCAAAATTCTTGGGGCCGCTGCGCGACCCAACGGGGATAAATCCCCTCGCCACAAGAACCGGCTTCACACGGGATCACCGAATATTTCCAGGAATTCACCATGAGCTTTATCACCGAAATCAAAACCTTCGCCGCACTGGGCAGCGGTGTCATCGGCAGCGGCTGGGTCGCCCGCGCCCTCGCCCACGGCCTCGACGTGGTGGCCTGGGACCCGGCGCCCGGCGCTGAAGCAGCCTTGCGCAAACGCGTAGCCAATGCCTGGGGCGCGCTGGAGAAAAACGGTCTGACGCCCGGCGCTTCGCAGGATCGTCTGCGTTTTGTCGCGACCATCGAAGAATGCGTGCGCGATGCCGATTTCATTCAGGAAAGCGCCCCCGAGCGCCTGGAACTGAAACTCGAACTGCACAGCAAAATCAGCGCAGCGGCCAAACCCGATGCGCTGATCGGCTCGAGTACTTCCGGTCTGCTACCGAGCGAGTTCTACGAGAGCTCGACGCACCCTGAGCGCTGCGTGGTCGGTCACCCGTTCAACCCGGTTTATCTGCTGCCGCTGGTGGAAGTTGTCGGCGGCAAGAACACAGCGCCGGAAGCCGTTCAGGCTGCAATGAAAGTCTACGAATCCCTCGGCATGCGTCCGCTGCATGTGCGCAAGGAAGTGCCGGGATTCATCGCCGACCGCTTGCTCGAAGCGCTGTGGCGCGAGGCGCTGCACCTGGTCAACGATGGCGTGGCGACGACGGGCGAGATCGACGATGCGATCCGGTTTGGCGCCGGTTTGCGCTGGTCGTTCATGGGCACGTTCCTGACTTATACGCTGGCCGGTGGTGACGCGGGCATGCGCCACTTCATGTCGCAATTCGGCCCGGCGTTGCAGTTGCCGTGGACGTATCTGCCGGCACCGGAGCTGACCGACAAGCTGATTGATGACGTGGTCGATGGCACCAGTGAACAGCTTGGCCGGCACAGCATTTCGGCGCTGGAGCGCTATCGTGATGATTGTTTGCTGGCGGTGCTTGAGGCGGTGAAGACCACAAAGGAGAAACACGGGATGAGTTTCAGCGAATAAACGCAGTTCCCTGTGGCGAGGGAGCTTGCTCCCGCTCGGCCGCGAAGCGGTCGTAAAACCAGCGAGTGCGACCTGACTGACACTCCGCCTCAAGAGGTTTTTGGACTGCTGCGCAGTCCAGCGGGAGCAAGCTCCCTCGCCACAAGTGTGTATTTCGCCAGCGACCTATGGAGTTCAGCATGCCGCACCTCACCACCTACCAAACTCGCATCATCCCCGACTGGGTCGACTACAACGGCCACCTGCGCGATGCCTTCTACCTGCTGATCTTCAGCTACGCCACCGACGCCCTGATGGATCGTCTAGGCATGGACAGCAATAACCGCGAAGCCAGCGGCCACTCGCTGTTCACCCTCGAGCTGCACCTCAACTATCTGCACGAAGTGAAGCTCAATGCCAACGTCGAAGTGCACACGCAAATCATCGGTCACGACAGCAAACGCCTGCACCTCTATCACAGCCTGCACAAGGTTGGAGAGGATCAGGAACTGGCCGGTAATGAACAGATGCTGCTGCACGTCGACCTCGCCGGACCACGCTCGGCGCCGTTCAGTCCGGACACCTTGAGCCGTCTGCAAAGCATCGTCGCCGAGCAGCAAGACTTGCCCGCTCCCGCTTACATCGGCCGCGTGATCGCGCTGCCACCCGCCCGGTAAATTCATCACTCGCAAGGAGCCGCCATGAACACCGCTGCTGCTGTTGCCGATTTCCGTACTTATCCGTTGATCAGCGCGCTCGGTAGCGTGCAGACCTTGTCGGATCGCGTTTCGATTGCATGGGCCGATGGTCGCATCAGCCCGTTTCACCTTGTCTGGCTGCGGGACAACTGCCCGTGTCCGCAATGCGTCTACAACGTCACCCGTGAACAGGTTTTCGAGATCGTCGATGCCGCTGAAGACCTCAAGCCTGCCGCCGCGCAAATCGATGGCGACGGCTGCCTGCGCATCGACTGGCAGGACGGCCATTCGAGCCGATTCGATCCGGGCTGGCTGCGTGCACATGCCTACGACGACGAATCCCGCACCGAACGCCTGGCCGGCAAACCCAAGGCTTATCTGTGGCGCAGCGATTTGCAGTTGCCGGTGTTCGATTACTCGGCGCTGATGAACGACAACGCCGCGCTGCTGCAATGGCTGATCGCTGTACGCGATATCGGTCTCACCCAGGTAAGCGGTGTGCCGACCGAACCTGGTTCGTTGAAACTGATTGCGCAACGCATCTCCTTCATCCGCGAAAGCAATTTCGGCGTGCTGTTCAACGTGCAATCCAAGGCTGATGCCGACAGCAACGCCTACACCGCTTTCAACTTGCCGCTGCACACGGACTTGCCCACCCGCGAGCTGCAACCGGGGCTGCAATTTCTGCACTGTCTGGTGAATGACGCCGAGGGTGGCGAGAGTATTTTTGTCGACGGGTTTGCGATTGCCGATGCCTTGCGCCAGGAGGACCCCGAGTCGTTCAAGGCCCTTTGCGAGATCCCGGTGGAATTTCGTAACAAGGATCGTCACAGTGATTATCGCTGCCTGGCGCCGATCATCGCGCTGGATGCATTGGGCCGGGTCGCGGAGATTCGCATGGCGAATTTTCTGCGTGGGGCGTTTGATACATCGGTGGAGCAGATGCCACTGCTGTATCGCGCCTACCGGCGCTTTATTGCGATGACCCGCGAGCCACGGTTTCGCCTGATGCAGCGACTCAATCCGGGTGAGTTGTGGTGCTTCGACAATCGCCGCACGCTGCATGCGCGTAATGCCTTTGACCCGGCGACCGGGGCGCGGCATTTCCAGGGCTGCTACATCGATCGGGATGAGTTGTTGTCGCGGATTCTGGTGTTGCAACGCTAGACCGCGTCATCGTTCATCGCTGGCAAGCCAGCTCCCACAGGTACAAGGTGATCCCTGTGGGAGCTGGCTTGCCAGCGATGGCGTCAGTAAAAACAACGTCAGACATCCCTGATTCACAGACAAAAAAAGCCCCGATACAAGCCGTGACAGGATCGGGGCAGAGGGTACTGTTGAGGAGCTGCCGTGCGAGGGTGACCAAACCTTCGTGTTGCAAGCTGAGTTCAGTGTGCCCACTCCCCTCAGCGACGAGTTAGCCGAAAACGACCTGTTCATAGCCGTCGCGGCCACTGCGACAAATCGCCCTTGCCGTCCCTTCCCATGCCTACCAGAATCGAGCCACGACCTCCGTTGCCGAAGAAGGATTCGCCTCATGATGTACGCCGACTTGATTGATCAGGAAGACCTGTTGGGCCAGCTCAAGGCGTTGGGTTTTCAAGTGCCGAGCGGCTCCACGGCCGAACAGGCGTGTGAGTGCGCGGTGCGTGGCCTGGATAATGTTCGCGCATTTGAATTGCGCAAAATGGTCAAGGACATGTACACCAGCGGCGCCAGTATCCAGCCTGCGGTGCGTCAGGCCATCGACAAACAGTTGTTGCCGGCATTGGCGGACTACCAGCAAAGCCATAGCGCCTGACAGGCCGCCATCGCTGGCAAGCCAGCTCCCACAGGGTCCGCGCAGTACACAAGTATTGTGTTCACCCGAATCACTGTGGGAGCTGGCTTGCCAGCGATGAAGCTGACGCGGTCTACAGCCTTACACTGGCAAACGTCGACTCATTACGCGCCTGACTCAACGCCGACATCGGCCCCGACAGCGGCGACATCACGATCGCCTGCGGCAGCGGCAGCATCGCCACTTGCTGGGTGGTGTTGGAACCTACGCGCTCGTCACGCGGCGGAATGCCGAAGTATTCGCGGTAGCACTTGGAGAAGTGCGGCGTCGAGACGAAACCACACACCGATGCCACTTCGATGATCGACATCGGCGTCTGCTTGAGCAGTTGCCGTGCACGGATCAGCCGTAGCTTCAGGTAGTAGCGCGACGGCGAGCAGTGCAGGTATTTCTGGAACAGCCGCTCCAGCTGTCGACGCGACACGGCGACGTACACCGCCAGTTCGTCAAGGTCGATCGGCTCTTCCAGATTGGCTTCCATCAGCGCAACGATTTCCTGCAACTTCGGCTGATTGGTGCCGAGCATGTGCTTGAGCGGCACGCGCTGGTGATCCTGTTCGTTGCGGATACGCTCGTAGACGAACATTTCCGAGATAGCGGCGGACAGCTCACGGCCGTGATCACGGCTGATCAGGTGCAGCATCATGTCCAGCGGCGCGGTACCGCCGGAGCTGGTGAAGCGGTTGCGGTCGAGGGTGAACAGGCGTGTGCTCATCGCCACACGCGGGAAAGCTTCCTGCATCGCGGCCAGACATTCCCAGTGCACGCTGCAATCGAAGCCGTCGAGCAGGCCGGCGCAGGCCAGTGCCCAACTGCCGGTGCACACGGCACCGAGACGCTTGGACTGGCGCGCCTGGCTTTGCAGCCACGACACGTGTTCCCGGGTCACGGTACGTTGAATGCCGATGCCGCCGCAGACAATCACGGTATCCAGTGGCGGGGCTTTGTGCATGGAGGCGTCGGGGGTGATTTGCAGACCGTCACTGGCCCACACCTGCCCGCCATCGACGGTAAGGGTGCTCCAGCGATACAGCTCGCGACCGGACAATTGGTTGGCCATGCGTAGCGGTTCAACCGCAGAGGCCAGGGAAATCAGCGTGAAATTGTCCAGCAGCAGAAAGCCGATGGATTGAGGCGCACGGTTCTGGGGTTGAGCCCCGGAGTTGAACGACGTCATCGCGGTATCTCCTCACACAAAGCGGGTGATGGCCTCAGGCGGAGGCTCTTGTTATTGCCATCGTTCTCTTGCGTGAGACGGGGCTTTGTTATGACAGAGCAATTGCCATGCCTAAAATTGAATGTGCGTTCAATAACTCCTGAAAACGACGTCGCGACGTGTCTATACGAGCCGTCCGACGAAAGGTATTTCGAAGTGCCATCAGCGCCCGCAAAAGCCCTGCCCCGATGCGTGTGAGCAAATCGGTAGCACTTGTGGGAACAGGCCTGCACGCGGCTGGCGGGGAGTGTCACCGCAGGCACGGGTGACGGACGGTAGGGTGTGCTGATTGCCTGTTACAGGTGGGAAAGACTCTTATCTGATTGCGACGCGCTAAAAGGTGGCGTCTGGAATTAGGCGTGTTCAATTAGCGAGCAGTTTTGACTGGTCTGGCCCCTTCGCGAGCAGGCTCGCTCCCACATTTGGAATGCATGCTCCTGTGGGAGCGAGCCTGCTCGCGAAGAACTCACCTCGGTGTCACTGATTCAGCACTCGACGGCGCTGACCGCCAGGCCACCCCGCGAGGTCTCTTTATATTTGTCATGCATGTCGGCGCCGGTATCGCGCATGGTACGGATCACCCGATCCAGCGAAATGAAGTGCTGACCATCGCCACGCAAGGCCATCTGCGCCGCGTTGATCGCTTTCACCGCCGCAATCGCATTGCGCTCGATGCAGGGCACCTGCACCAGACCACCTACCGGATCGCAGGTCAGACCCAGGTTATGTTCCAGGCCGATTTCCGCCGCGTTGCACAACTGCTCCGGCGTGGCGCCAAGAATCTCCGCCAGCCCTGCCGCTGCCATGGCGCACGCCGAACCGACTTCGCCCTGACAACCGACTTCGGCACCGGAGATCGAAGCATTCTTCTTGCACAGAATCCCTACCGCCGCCGCACTGAGGAAATAGTCGACCACGTTGGCGTCGGTGACCGCTTCGCTGAACTTCATAAAGTAGTGCAAGACTGCCGGGATGATCCCCGCCGCACCATTGGTCGGCGCCGTGACCATGCGCCCGCCCGCAGCGTTTTCTTCATTCACGGCGAGAGCAAACAGATTGACCCACTCCATCGCACTCAGCGTCGAGCCGATCACATTGGGCTTGTTCAACTCCTGCAGGCTGCGATGCAACTTCGCCGCACGTCGACGCACATTCAAACCGCCCGGCAGAATGCCTTCGTGTTTGAGGCCCTGCTCGACGCAGTCCTGCATCGCCCGCCACAGTTTCATCAGTCCGGCGCGGATTTCCTCTTCACTGCGCCAGACCTTTTCGTTGGCCATCATCAATTCGGCCACGCGCAGGTTGTTGTTCTTGCACAGCTCTAGCAGTTCGACGGCACTGGAAAAGTCATAAGGCAATTCGGTGCGATCAAGATCGACAACACCACTGGAGGCCTGCGCCTGATCCACGACAAAACCGCCGCCGACCGAATAGTAGGTGTCGCGGTGCAACTCACCGTGATCGCCTTCAGCAACCAGCGTCATGGCATTCGGATGAAACGGCAGGTTTTCGTCGATCAGGCGCATGTCGCGGGCCCAGACAAACGGCACCGACAGGCGACCATCCAGAAGCAAGGTGTGGGTTTCACGCAGCGCTTGAATGCGCGGGCCGATCTGCGACGGGTCGATTGCGTCCGGCCACTCGCCCATCAGGCCCATGATCACCGCGTTGTCGCTGCCGTGACCGATACCGGTGGCCGACAGCGATCCGAACAGTTGCACTTCGATCCGCCGCACCTGTTCCAGCAGGTATTTGCCCCTGAGCGACTCGACGAACAACGCCGCGGCGCGCATTGGCCCGACGGTGTGGGAACTGGAAGGGCCGATGCCGATTTTGAACAGGTCGAAAACGCTGATAGCCATTGCTGCAGAGCTCCTGAGGATGCCGATCCGGGGCGATAAGCGCCCGCTGGCGGAGCTGCTACGCTCAAGCTGCGATCCGCCGGAATGCCCGCATCATCAGGCTTTTGTCAGGTCGCACGGCGTCTGACACCGACGCACTCATGCCCACTAACGCCGTGCCGCTTTCGTCCCCGGTTTTCGCCGTTTTTATGCGGTTCAGATGGCCAGACGGGGCCAAAAAAAGCTGTAAACGACGTCACTGACACTGGATGCGACCATCCCTGTACTGGATACGACTCCCCCTGTAGGCGTCAGATTTTCACTGGTACATGATCGTTATGACTCGATTGCAAGGCGCCGTGGTAGAGCTGTCTCCAGAACGCCATCCAACCGCAACCTATAAGTGCGGTGGTCCACAGTCGGAACACTGCCAAAAAAAACACCAAGGAGTCCATCCATGAAAGGTTCCCCGTCGTTGTTGTTGGCCGCCATGCTGAGTCTGCCGTTACTGGCTCAAGCCGCAGAACCGGCGCAGTGCAGTACCGTTAACTTCTCCGATGTCGGCTGGACCGACATCACCGCGACTACCGCGACCACCTCCGTTGTTCTCAACGCCCTCGGCTACAAGACCAAGACCACCATGATCTCCGTGCCGGTGACCTACAAGTCGCTGGCCGACGGCAAGAACATGGACGTGTTCCTCGGTAACTGGATGCCGACCATGGAGAACGACATCAAGGCCTACCGCGACGCCGGCACTGTGGAAACCGTGCGCACCAACCTCAAGGGCGCCAAGTACACCCTCGCCGTGCCGCAAGCCCTGTACGACAAGGGTCTGCATGACTTCGCCGACATCGCCAAATTCAAGAAAGAACTCGACGGCAAGATCTACGGCATCGAGCCTGGCAACGATGGCAACCGCCTGATCCAGAGCATGATCGACAAAGACGCCTTCGGCCTGAAAACCGCCGGTTTCAAAGTCGTCGAATCCTCCGAAGCGGGCATGCTTTCGCAGGTTGACCGTGCGCAGAAACGCGACACCGCAGTGGTCTTCCTCGGCTGGGCGCCGCACCCGATGAACAAGCGCTTCAAGATCCAGTACCTGACCGGTGGCGACGACTTCTTCGGCCCTGATTTCGGTGCTGCGACCGTGGCCACCAACACCCGCAAGGGTTACGCCGAGGAATGCAGCAACGTCGGTCAGTTGCTGAAGAACCTCGAGTTCAACGTCGACATGGAAAGTGAACTGATGGGCAACATCCTCGACGACAAGATGAAGCCTGACGCGGCCGCCAAGGCCTGGCTGAAAAAGAATCCACAGGTGCTCGATACCTGGCTCGCTGGCGTGACCACCATTGACGGTAAACCTGGCCTGGAGGCCGTGAAAGCCAAGCTTGCACAGTAATCGCTTATGCCGGGTGAGCTAGCTCACCCGGGCTGTTTATTTCCTTGCATGCGGACGTTCACTACCATGCTGATTGATCAGAAAATACCTTTAGGCCAGTACATCGCGGGCTTCGTTGAATGGTTGACGCAACACGGCGCCAGCACTTTCGACGCAATCGCCGTGACCCTGGAAACGATGATCCACGGCGTGACGTTTGCGCTCACCTGGTTCAACCCTTTTGTCTTGATCGGCCTCATTGCCCTGCTCGCCCATTTCATTCAGCGCAAATGGGGCCTGACTGTTTTTGTGATTGCCTCCTTCCTGCTGATCCTCAATCTGGGGTACTGGCAGGAAACCATGGAAACCCTCGCCCAGGTCATGTTCGCGACCCTGGTCTGCGTGGTCATCGGCGTGCCGCTGGGCATCGTCGCCGCGCACAAGCCGATGTTCTACACTTTAATGCGTCCGGTACTCGATCTGATGCAGACCGTACCGACCTTCGTTTACCTCATTCCCAGCCCGCAGAGGGTCAGGGTAGGGATGAGGGAAACGAAGGTCGGTTCGGTCTGCCTCAGATCGAGTACCGGACGCATTAAAGTGTAGAA
>NZ_JBIUWQ010000068.1:0-28099 GCF_044743525.1 Pseudomonas sp. NPDC087598
CGGTACACGGCCAGTACCAGGTTGATGTCAACCAGGGAGTCGGCGGTGGAGAAGAAGCCGAGGTTGCGCATGACGATGCGGCGCTCGTCGTCGGTCAGGCCTTCCGGGTCTTTCCAGAGGGCGATGTCGGCGGTCATGTTGACTTCTTGCGGCATCCAGTGGTTTGCGCAACCGTCCAGATACTTCTGCCAGGCCCAGTCGTACTTGAATGGCACGAGTTGGTTGAGGTCGGCGCGGCAGTTGATCATGCGCTTTTCGTCAACGGCGACACGGGCGGAGGCGCCTTCGAGTTCGGCGAGGCCTTCGGCGACGTCGAGGGAGTTCAGTGCAGCCTTGGCGCGGGCGACAGCGGCCGAGTCGGCGGCGGTGACGGCGCGGGCTTCGAGTGCCGCGGCACCGCCGGCGTTGTCGAGGCGGTCCATGTTGGCTTCAGTAGCGTGGCCGGCGTTGGCGCCTTTCACTGCTGCTACTTCACTGTCTTCTTTGTCGAATTCGTCCCAGCTCAGCATGACGTGTCGTCTCCTGCGTGAGGGCCTGTCGCCCGTGTGAAACCTGATTGTCTGGTTTTTCACACGGTCGTACAGACCGCGTTGGATCTTAAGGAATCGTTTTTTGCAGCAGCTAAGGCAGGCAATAAAACAGAATTTTGTTCGGGGTTCCGAGAGCCTCTGACGGGCGCAGCTCGCGTTGAACGCTGCTGCGGGGCTTCAGATTGGCTGTTCATCCCTGTAAGGGAATATTGCTGTCCCGATTAGGGCGGCATTATAGGGAAAAAAACACGCGCGTGGGGGAGGCGAATCAGCACAGGGCGGTCGATCAGGAAGGGGATTTCAGTCGGAGCGAGGGTTTACAGGGCTTTCGCCGATGTTGGCGTCTGAGAATTTTTTTTGATTAATTTTTTAGCGGGGCTTTGGTTGTTCAAGAAATGAGCAAAAAACCGCGTTTTTCACTATATCTTGTGTTTTGCAAGCCTTTTGCACGACTCCAGACACAACTGAGCCCGACCGAAGTCGGGCTGGAATTGACCCTCAATGAAGCGCTGAGAGATCCAATTCGGTGCAGTCTCAACGCATCAATTGGTGCAGCCGTTACCCATGACGCTATAACGCAGGATGTGACGCTGGCCTGTGGAGTCGTCGTATTCCATTTTCATCGGAACAACTTCGCAGACATTTGGAACTTCGCTCATCGATACAACGTTGGCGATGTCCAGGTGAGTGGAGTAAGTGTATTCCTCGATCACCGGTTGTTGCTGTGCGACATCAGTCGGGACCTCGTCTGCCATGGCGGTTGCGCACAGACTGCTGAGGGCCAGAACCAATAAAGCTTTCATTTCAAATTTACCTTTTTGAGGTCGAGTGGGGTCACGCAACCTTTTTAGGGTTGCGTGTGGAACTTCATCGTTTGCAGTTATTACTTGAGAGCTGGATTAACGGCCTTCGTGGGGGCTGTAACGTTGTTAATCGCGTTTGCCTTGTCGGCGAGGTGGATTTTAGGGAGGTGGGGTGGGGGTAAACAGAGCGGGTTTTGATAAACACCTTTGGCAGATTTGGTAACAATCGGTCGATAGGGTGTGAGAGTCGGTTTGCTGGGGATGCAATTTGTCTGGGAAACCGAGTTGTCTGAATCGCTGGCAAGCCAGCTCCCACAGGGGTTGCGTGATATTCGGGATTGGTATTCGCGGGGCAGTCTGGAGAAGTCTGGATGTTTTGTAGGGGCTTGTTACTACCATCGTCGAATGGTTCTATGGGCCCGGCCCCGTTACAACAGGGTCATACAAAAACAACTATTACACCGAGGTAGGAAAGATGAGTGCGGCTTCTCTGTATCCCGTTCGTCCCGAGGTTCTGGCTAACACGCTGACTGACGAGGCGACCTACAAAGCCATGTACCAACAGTCGGTCGTCAACCCTGACGGCTTCTGGCGTGAGCAAGCTCAGCGTCTCGACTGGATCAAGCCTTTCACCACGGTGAAACAGACTTCGTTCGACGATCACCATGTCGATATCAAATGGTTTGCCGACGGTACTCTGAACGTTTCCTACAACTGCCTCGACCGCCATCTGGCCGAGCGCGGCGATCAAGTCGCAATCATCTGGGAAGGTGACGATCCTTCCGAGAGCCGTAACATCACTTACCGCGAACTGCACGAGCAAGTGTGCAAACTGGCCAACGCCCTGCGTGGTCAGGACGTACACCGTGGCGACGTGGTGACCATTTATATGCCGATGATTCCCGAAGCCGTGGTCGCCATGCTGGCCTGCACCCGGATCGGCGCGATTCACTCGGTGGTGTTCGGCGGTTTCTCGCCGGAAGCCCTGGCCGGTCGCATCATCGACTGCAAATCGAAAGTGGTGATCACTGCTGACGAAGGCATCCGCGCCGGCAAGAAGATTTCCCTCAAGGCCAACGTCGACGACGCACTGACCAACCCGGAAACCAGCAGCATCCAGAAAGTCATCGTCTGCAAGCGCACTGGTGGCGACATCAAGTGGAACCAGCATCGCGACATCTGGTACGAAGACCTGATGAAAGTGGCGGGCACCGTCTGCGCGCCGAAAGAGATGGGCGCGGAAGAAGCGTTGTTCATCCTTTATACCTCCGGCTCGACCGGTAAGCCTAAGGGCGTGCAGCACACCACTGGTGGTTATCTGCTGTATGCGGCGATGACCCACGAGCGCGTGTTCGACTACCGTCCAGGTGAAGTTTACTGGTGCACCGCCGACGTTGGTTGGGTCACTGGCCACAGTTACATCGTCTACGGCCCGCTGGCCAATGGCGCGACTACGCTGCTGTTCGAAGGCGTGCCGAACTATCCGGACATCACCCGGGTGGCGAAGATCGTCGACAAGCACAAGGTCAACATCCTCTACACCGCACCGACCGCGATCCGCGCGATGATGGCCTCGGGTCAGGCGGCGGTTGAAGGCGCTGACGGCAGCAGCCTGCGTCTGCTTGGTTCGGTGGGCGAGCCGATCAACCCGGAAGCGTGGGACTGGTACTACAAGAATGTCGGCAAGTCGCGTTGCCCGATCGTCGATACCTGGTGGCAGACCGAAACCGGCGGCAACATGATGAGCCCGTTGCCGGGTGCTCATGCGCTGAAGCCGGGTTCGGCGGCGCGTCCGTTCTTCGGTGTGGTGCCGGCGCTGGTCGACAACCTCGGTAACATCATCGAGGGCGAGGCTGAAGGCAATCTGGTGATTCTCGATTCGTGGCCGGGCCAGGCGCGCACGCTGTATGGCGACCATGACCGCTTCGTCGATACCTACTTCAAGACCTTCCGCGGCATGTACTTCACCGGTGACGGCGCGCGTCGTGATGCCGATGGTTACTACTGGATCACTGGGCGTGTCGATGACGTGCTCAACGTGTCCGGACACCGTATGGGTACGGCCGAGATCGAAAGTGCGATGGTTGCGCACCCGAAAGTCGCCGAGGCGGCGGTGGTTGGGGTGCCGCATGACATCAAGGGGCAGGGCATTTATGTCTACGTCACGCTGAAGAATGGCGAAGAGCCGAGCGAGCAACTGCGTCTGGAACTGAAAAACTGGGTGCGTAAAGAGATCGGGCCGATTGCTTCGCCGGACGTGATCCAGTGGGCACCGGGGCTGCCGAAGACTCGTTCGGGCAAGATCATGCGGCGCATTCTGCGCAAGATCGCTACGGCGGAGTACGACGGTTTGGGGGATATCTCGACCCTGGCGGATCCGGGTGTGGTGCAGCATTTGATTGATACGCACAAGACGATGAATGTTGCTTAAGTAGCAGGTTGAAGTGCTGAAAAGCCCCGTTCGGTGTAGGCCGGACGGGGCTTTTTGTGTCTGTTGGTTTTGTAGTGACTGGATGGGCCTCATCGCTGGCAAGCCAGCTCCCACAGGGTTTGAGGTGTTTCGGGGATTTCAGTTAATGCGCAAATTTGGGTTGGCTGGACTGGCTTCATCGCTAGCAGGCTAGCTCCCACAGGTTTTGGGGTGTGTCGGAGATTTCGGCTCCGGCGCAAATCTCTGTGGGAGCTGGCTTGCCAGCGATAGCAATCTGTAAGGCGCCGATGCAGTCCACTGTCAGAAACCGAAACCACCCAACCAATAATTATCGATCTGCGCCGTAAGACATTTCCCGCTGTTACCTCGTACCTTCCACGTAACCGAATGTGTAACCGCCCGCGCCAAACCGGGGCGAAGGGAAACGCATCGCCCCGTTTTAGAGCCTCAAAAGCTCCGGTGAAAAATAAGACACAACGCTGCGCTTGCCGGATTAGAAGGGTTTGCGAATAATAGGCCCGCAATTTGCAGCATAGATCGGTTCACTGTCTTTCGCTCTTGCATGAATTTGCAAGGCTGTCAATGCGCCTAAGTCGCTTTCTCTGTGCATCTGTAATTAGTTGTCGCATTGAAGAAATATCGGCTTCGGGCCTGTCGTTAGAATGCCGATCACTCGCTCATCGTGGCTGACGTTGAAACCTCCTAGGGTTTCAATGGGAAATTTCCCACAGATGCAGCAACCGATTTCCCGATTCACCCATTCGCATATTGGGCTGTCGCTCACTCTGCCGTTTTTGCCCTTTACCGATGGAGTCCCAAGATGAAGAAACTTGTGCTGCTTGGCGCCCTGGCACTGTCCTCTGTGCTGTCGCTGAATTCCTTCGCTGATGAAAAACCTCTGAAGATCGGTATCGAAGCGGCTTACCCTCCGTTCGCCTCGAAAGCGCCGGATGGCAGCATCGTCGGTTTCGACTATGACATCGGCAACGCCCTGTGCGAGCAGATGCAGGTCAAGTGTGTGTGGGTCGAGCAAGAGTTCGACGGTCTGATCCCGGCACTGAAAGTGCGCAAGATCGACGCGATCCTGTCGTCCATGTCGATCACTGAAGATCGCAAGAAGTCTGTCGACTTCACCAACAAGTACTACAACACCCCGGCGCGTCTGGTCATGAAGGCCGGCACTCAGGTCAGCGAAAACCTGAGCGAGCTGAAGGGCAAGAACATCGGCGTACAACGTGGTTCGATCCACGAGCGTTTCGCCCGCGAAGTCCTCGCCCCACTGGGCGCCGAGATCAAGCCATACGGCTCGCAGAACGAAATCTACCTCGACGTGGCCGCTGGTCGCCTCGACGGTACCGTGGCTGACGCCACCCTGCTGCAAGACGGCTTCCTGAACACCGATTCCGGCAAAGGCTTCGCCTTCGTGGGTCCACAGTTCACCGACGTCAAATACTTCGGCGACGGCGTAGGCATCGCGGTGCGTAAGGGCGACGCCCTGAAAGACAAGATCAACGCAGCCATCGCGGCCATCCGCGAAAACGGCAAATACAAAGCAATCCAGGACAAATACTTCGCTTTCGATATCTACGGCAAGTAACACGTCTCTGCGACAAGTCCGAAATGGCGCAAGCAACAGGATCTCTGCGGTTTGCGCCATTTTTTCATCCCAACTTTCGAGGACCTGAATCATGTTGAAAGGCTACGGGGCTGTCATCCTCGATGGCGCATGGCTGACGCTTCAGCTCGCCTTGTCGTCCATGGCTCTGGCCATCGTTCTCGGGCTGATCGGTGTCGCGCTGCGCCTGTCGCCAGTGCGTTGGCTGGCGTGGCTGGGCGATCTGTATTCCACGGTGATCCGCGGGATTCCCGATCTGGTGCTGATCCTGCTGATCTTCTACGGCGGTCAGGACTTGCTCAACCGTGTGGCGCCATTGCTCGGCTTCAACGATTACATCGACCTGAACCCGCTGGCCGCCGGTATCGGCACCCTCGGTTTCATCTTCGGTGCGTACCTGTCGGAAACCTTCCGTGGCGCGTTCATGGCGATCCCCAAGGGCCAGGCCGAAGCCGGCATGGCGTACGGCATGAGCAGTTTTCAGGTGTTCTTCCGGGTGATGGTGCCGCAGATGATTCGCCTGGCGATTCCCGGCTTCACCAACAACTGGCTGGTACTGACCAAGGCCACCGCGCTGATTTCCGTGGTCGGTCTGCAAGACATGATGTTCAAGGCCAAGCAGGCGGCGGATGCCACTCGCGAGCCTTTTACCTTCTTCCTCGCAGTGGCGGCGATGTACCTGGTGATTACCAGCGTGTCGTTGCTGATCCTGCGTCAACTTGAGAAGCGCTACTCGGTAGGCGTAAGGGCGGCTGATCTATGATCTTCGACTACAACGTCATTTGGGAGGCTCTGCCGCTGTACCTCGGCGGCTTGGTGACCACCCTCAAATTGCTCGCACTGTCGCTGTTTTTCGGTCTGCTGGGGGCACTGCCTCTGGGGCTGATGCGCGTCTCGAAGAACCCGATCGTCAATGGCGCCGCGTGGCTCTACACCTACGTGATTCGCGGCACGCCGATGCTGGTGCAACTGTTCCTGATCTACTACGGTCTGGCGCAGTTCGAAGCGGTACGCGAAAGCTTCCTCTGGCCGTGGCTGTCCAGCGCAACGTTCTGTGCGTGCCTGGCCTTCGCGATCAACACCAGCGCCTACACCGCTGAAATCATCGCCGGCAGCCTCAAAGCCACGCCGAACGGTGAGATCGAAGCGGCCAAGGCCATGGGCATGTCGCGCTTCAAACTGTACAAGCGCATCCTGCTGCCATCGGCCCTGCGCCGGGCACTGCCGCAGTACAGCAACGAAGTGATCATGATGCTGCAGACCACCAGTCTGGCGTCCATCGTGACCCTGATCGACATCACCGGTGCAGCACGTACCGTCAACGCGCAGTTCTATCTGCCGTTCGAGGCGTACATCACCGCTGGCGTGTTCTACCTGTGCCTGACCTTCATTCTGGTCAAGCTGTTCAAGCTGGCCGAGCGGCGCTGGTTGAGCTACCTGGCCCCGCGGAAGCACTGATATGGAACGCATCGACCACGTTTTACCGTGGAGCCATCTGGGCAGCGAGCGCAAGGTTTCGGTTTTCCGATTCGGCAGTGGCGAGCGCAAGGCCTACATTCAGGCCAGCCTGCACGCTGACGAATTGCCGGGTATGCGGACCGCCTGGGAGCTGAAAAAGCGCCTTGGCGAACTCGAAGCCAACGGCCAACTCAACGGTGTCGTCGAGCTGGTGCCGGTGGCCAACCCGTTGGGTCTTGGGCAATTGCTGCAAGGTAATTTCCAGGGTCGTTTCGAGGCGGGCAGCGGCAAGAATTTCAACCGTGATTTCGTTGAGCTGAGCGCGCCGGTTGCGGCGGCGTTGGCCGACAGTCTTGGTGATGATGCACACGCCAACATTCGTCTGATCCGTCAGGCGATGGCTGATCATCTGGCGGCATTGCCCGAGGCGAGCAGCCAGTTGCAAGGCATGCAGCGTGTGCTGCTGAGCCACGCCTGTAACGCCGACGTGGTGCTCGACTTGCACTGCGATGCTGAAGCCGCGCTGCACATGTATGCGCTGCCGCAGCACTGGCCGCAGTGGCGTTCGCTGGCGGCGCATCTGAATGTGAAGGTTGGTCTGCTGGCGGAAGATTCCGGTGGCAGCTCCTTTGACGAGGCTTGCTCGCTGCCGTGGCTGCGTCTGTCGCGGCAATTCCCGGATGCGCAGATTCCACTGGCGTGCCTGGCGACGACCATCGAGCTGGGCGGTCAGGCCGACACTGGCCGCGCTGATGCCGAGGCGTATGCTGAAGGCATTCTGGCGTTTCTTGCCGAGCAAGGCCTGATCACTGGCGAGTGGCCGAATGCGGCTCACGAGCCGTGCGAAGGCATGCCGTTCGAAGGCACCGAATTGCTGTTCGCGCCGCACCCGGGCGTGGTGAGTTTTCTGCGTAAGCCCGGCGAATGGGTCGAGGCCGGTGCCGAGATTTTTGAAGTGATCGACCCTGTGTCCGATCGGGTCAGCACGGTATGTGCTGGTACGTCCGGGGTGCTGTTTGCCATTGAACGGCTGCGCTATGCCCAACCCGGTTTCTGGCTGGCCAAGGTGGCGGGGCGCGAAGCGCTGCGTCACGGGCGCTTGCTCAACGACTGACTGACTGTTTTTGTGAGAACCGACCGCATGTACAAACTTGAAGTCCAAGACCTGCATAAACGCTATGGCAGTCACGAAGTGCTCAAGGGTGTTTCCCTGAAAGCGGCAGCCGGCGATGTGATCAGCATCATCGGCTCCAGTGGCTCCGGCAAAAGTACTTTCCTGCGTTGCATCAACCTGCTTGAGCAGCCGCACGCGGGCAAGATCCTGCTCAACAACGAAGAGCTGAAACTCGTCGCGAACAAGGACGGCGCGCTGAAAGCCGCTGATCCGAAACAGCTGCAACGCATGCGTTCGCGCCTGTCGATGGTGTTCCAGCATTTCAACCTGTGGTCGCACATGACCGCGCTGGAAAACATCATGGAAGCGCCGGTTCACGTGCTGGGCGTGTCCAAGGCTGAAGCCCGTGAGAAAGCCGAGCACTACCTGAACAAGGTCGGTGTGGCCCATCGCAAAGATGCATTCCCGGGGCACATGTCCGGTGGCGAGCAGCAGCGTGTGGCGATTGCCCGGGCGCTGGCGATGGAACCTGAGGTGATGCTGTTCGACGAGCCGACTTCGGCGCTTGACCCGGAACTGGTTGGCGACGTGCTGAAGGTGATGCAAGCGCTGGCCCAGGAAGGTCGCACCATGGTTGTGGTGACTCACGAAATGGGTTTTGCCCGTGAAGTGTCGAACCAGTTGGTGTTCCTGCACAAAGGCGTTGTTGAAGAAAGCGGCAACCCGCGCGAAGTGCTGGTCAATCCGCAATCGGAGCGTCTGCAGCAATTCCTCTCGGGCAGCCTTAAGTAAACAGAGCTGCCGATATGCACCGGAATAGTGCATGCTTCGCAGCCTGATGGCTGGCTACAATCCCTGTGGGAGCTGGCTTGCCAGCGATAGCGGTGGGCCAGATGACATTTCTGGTACAGATACACTGCCATCGCTGGCAAGCCAGCTCCCACAAGGGATCTGCGTCGGCTTTGAGATTTGTGTTCATTTCCGGGCTAGCATTGGCCCATGCCTTCATCATCGTTCTTCGCTTCGGATCACCCGCCCATGACTGCCCATCGAATTGGTTTCCTGATTTGGCCCAGCACTAAAGCTCTGACTTTGGCGCTGGCGGAGGAGGCCTTGCGTGTTGCGCAGCGGGTGCACCCGGATGTGGTTTACGAACTGTCGTTCCTGCAGGCCGAACCGCCCGTCGAAGGCGCCTGGCAATTGCCCGGTGAACCGTGGGCCGGCAAGCTGGAAAACTTCCAGAAACTGTTCCTGCTCGCCGATGAGCCGCCGACCGCACTGGCCTCGCCACTGAGCAGCGCGCTCAAGCAACTGGTGCGCGCCGGTTGCGTGATCGGTGGTCTGTCTGCCGGCGTGTATCCCTTGGCGCAACTGGGGTTGCTCGACGGTTACCGCGCTGCCGTGCACTGGCGCTGGCAGGACGATTTTGCTGAACGCTTCCCGAAAGTCATCGCCACCAGCCATCTGTTCGACTGGGACCGTGATCGCCTGACCGCGTGCGGCGGCATGTCGGTGCTTGATCTATTGCTGGCGGTGCTGGCCCGCGATCACGGCGCCGAACTGGCCGGTGCGGTTTCGGAAGAACTGGTGGTCGAGCGCATCCGTGAAGGCGGCGAGCGTCAGCGTATTCCGTTGCAGAACCGCCTCGGCTCCAGTCATCCGAAACTGACGCAAGCCGTGTTGCTGATGGAAGCCAACATCGAAGAACCGCTGACTACCGACGAAATCGCCCAGCATGTCTGCGTGTCCCGTCGGCAGCTGGAGCGGATCTTCAAGCAATACCTCAACCGTGTGCCGAGCCAGTACTACCTGGAGTTGCGCCTGAACAAGGCCCGGCAGATGTTGATGCAAACCAGCAAGTCGATCATCCAGATCGGCCTGTCGTGCGGCTTCTCCTCGGGGCCGCACTTCTCCAGCGCCTACCGCAACTTCTTCGGTGCCACGCCGCGGGAAGATCGCAACCAGCGGCGCAGCAGCAGTCCGTTCGAATTGTCGTCGGTACCGCCCGAGCGCGGCTGAGGCGCGTCGGGCTGGCCGTTGCGGTTAATCCAGCGAAGGCAGTGATTCCGACGCTTCATCAGACGCTATGGACGATGAGGAGTCGAAGTCGTCGTCCAGTTCGGCAATTTGCTGGCGCCACAGTCGCGGTGCATCCAGCCTGGCTTCCCGCACTTGGGCATAGTCGGCAAGCCGTTGGCGCGCCAGTTCCGATAACGGATTACCACTGAAGTTGAAGTCGGCGCTCAGCCGATGGTCGCCGCGTAAAAGCTCGACCGGCAACTCGCTGATCGCGTTGTCGGAAAGATCGGCGTGGCTGAGGCTAATCCTTTCGAATAGTGCCGGCCACGTCTCGGTAAGTCCGGTATTGCTCAAGTCCAGATGACTCAGTTGCTTCATGCGATCAATGTCTGGCGCCCGTCCCAAGGGGTTGTTGCGCAAGTTCAGGTTTTGCAGATCTTCGAGGGCACCCAGCGCGGTCGCGGCTTCTTCCGTCAGGCTGATGTTGCATTCGGGCAGATTCAACAGCGTGAGTTTTTCCAGGCCGAACACTTCGGTGGGGATGCTGTTCAGTTGAATGCCGCGCATTTTCAGGCTCAGCAGATTGGGGAACCGGGCGAGCCAGCCATTGGCTTGGGGGGCGATGGCTGCCGTGCTGCTCAGATCCAGTTCAAGGACGTGCCCGAGGTCCGCTCTCAAGGCTGGCGGGTCACCGATGAATGACATCTCCAGGTTCAAGGAAAACTCCGATTGGGTCGCGGATGACTTGCGACGCCAGGCGTCTTCCAGGCTGACCTTCAATTGCATTCTTTTGTACTGCTCTTGCAGCAGCGGCTCTGTCTCCAGCGGTAGCTGAGTGACGGGGTCAAGCACGGGGGCGTTCATCCAGATTTCGAGATCGCTCAACAGAGTAGTCAGTTCGGTTTGCCGGTGCGCCAGTTCAACACGTCCGTCCACCAGTGTGCCGGGCAAACCGTAAATCAGATTGCTGGCTTGCGTTTCGGACAGCTGCGGGTACAGCGCTTGCACAAGGTCAATATCCGCCCGATCGGCCAGTACACAAAGATCACTCCCGGTGCGTTGGAAATAGGTTTTGATCTGTTCACGCGTCGCGGATGACAGCGGGTTGTTGTCCAGATCAATGCCTTTGCTGATGGCGTTGGGCAGGTCGAAGAGCGCGTCGGGCAACAACGTTATCCGGTTGTCGTTCAACAGAGCGGTTTCGAGGTTGGCAAGTTGCGTCAGGCCGGTAGGCACACGGTCGATCCCGGTGCCGGCGAGGTCGATGTACGTCAGCGCCTTGAGGGGCGAGAGGTCGGGCGTCACGTCGAGTGGGTTGCGGTACAGGTCGAGCATCGTCAGACGGGGCAATCCCGCCAGTGCGACTTGCCCCTGAGCGTCAAACACTACGCCGCACTTGCTCAGCACCAAGGTCTGGAGCAGGGGCATCCGGGTCAGCGCCTGCGGCAATCGACCCAAGGCAAAATTGCGCAGTTCCAGCCCTGACAAACCCGGGAAGCAGTCCAGGAAAGCGTCAGGGACGTTATGCGTCGATTTGCCCTGCACCGACAACTGCGTGACATGGCTGAAGTCAGCCGAGAGTGCCGGCAGATCACCGTTGAAAGTCAGATCAGCGACAAAGGTATTCGAGCGCAGGTCCAGTTTGTCAGCGCGCCGCTGGCGCCAGAACTGCTGCAACTTGCTGCTGAATTCTTCTCTGGCGCTGCGTTCGCTGGCGATCTCGGCGGCACTGATCATTTCGCCAGTCTGCGGGTCCTGCGCGGCAATGGCTTCGGTCCAGGCGTCGAGTGCGTGATTCATCCGGGCAATTTCACCTTCCCAACGCAACAGCTGGGCGCGACCGGCGTCGAGTGTGCCCGGCAGGGAGTAAAGCATGTGACTGGCGTCGCCATCCTGCAGTGTCGGAAAGAGCGCACGAGCCCGGGCGACGTCGGCGGGATCGGCCGAAACGCCGAGGTCACTGCCGTGCTGCTGATAAAACGCTTTGATCCGCTCACGACTGGCCGCCGACAGAGGGTTGCCAAACAGATCGACACCGTCGGCCAGATCGAGGTCCATCTGAAAAAGTGCCGCGGGTAATTCAGTGATGCGGTTGTTGTCGAGCAGAACGGTTCGCAGGTTCGGATGATCAGCCAGGCCGTTGGGCAGTTGGGTGATGGCGCAGTTGGACAAGCGCACGTCATTGAGCGTTGGCATGGCCGCCAAGTCAGGTGCCAGGGTCAGCGGATTTTGACTCATCTCCAGGCGTTCCAGCGCGTTCAGCTCGGTCAGCATGGTTTGGCCTTCGGTGGTCAGGGTGAGCTGACAATTGTGCAGGGTCAGGTCCTTGAGTTCCGACATGCGACCAATGGGCGTGGGTAACTCGGCCAGGGCGAAGTCACGCATCTCGAGCGTTTGCACGTTGGGAAACAGTTCGAGAAACGATTCGATGCCACGTAGCGCAGGATTGCCCTTGAGGGCCAGATCCGTGACGTGGCCGAAATCCGTGGTGAGCACGGGCATGTCGCCCATGAACGGCAGTGTCGTGGAAAAATCCACGTCGCGCGCGCCGGTAATGGCCGAGCGATGAGCCCAGAACTCCTCCAGCTTTTGCTTGAAACTCAAGCGCACTGCGTACTGGTCGAACACTTCCAGGGCCGTGAGCACTTCGCCAGTGACGGGATGATGAACCGGCACCTGAGACGCCCAAGAGGCGAGTTGGCTTCTCAGGGTGTTGAGCTCGGTTTGCCAGCGACCGAGATGGAGGTGGCCATCGTTCAGGGTGCCGGGCAAGTCATAGATCATGTCACTGGCCTCTTGCGCATCCAGCGACGGGAAGAGTTCTCGGGCCAGGGCAATGTCCGCCGCGTCGGCCAGCACGTCGAAGTCGTTGCCAGTCTTGCGGTAGTAGATTTTTATCTGTTCACGGGTGTCTGGCGTTAACGGGTTGTCGGCAAAATCGAAGCCGTCGCTGAGATTGGATGGCAGCTCGAAAAGGGCGGCGGGCAACTCGGTGAAGGCGTTGCCGCTGAAAATCAGGGTGCGCAAGTGCGGGTGATCGATGACGCCATTCGGCACAGTAGACAGGCCCGTATTGGCCACATCGAGATAGGTCAGTTGGGGGAGCAGGTTGAGGTCGGGCAGCGAGCCTAACGGGTTGTTGCTCAGTTCCAGTGTTTCCAGTTGAGGCAAGGCGCAGAGTGCGGCCTGATTTTCCGGGGTCATCACTACACCGCAATCCTTCAGTTCCAGCGTGCTCAGGCGCGGCAGGTGGATGAGCGAAGTGGACACCGGTTCCAGATCGAAATGGAGCAGATGCAGCGCTTCCAGGTTCTGAAAGCGTTGCAGGAATGGCGTCACGGCGGAAACGCTTTTGTTGCCGGTCAGGTTCAATCTGGACACGTGGCTGAAGTCTGCGGCCAGCGTTGGCAGGTCGCCCATGAACTCAATATTTGCCTCCAGGAGTTTGCTTCTGACGCTGGGCTGGTGCGCGGTTCGCCTGCCCCAGAACTGTTCCAGCGTCTGCGCGAATCGCTCGCGGAACATCAGTTCGCTGGACTGTTCGTTGAGGTTCAGCAGTTGCCCGGTCAACGGATCGCGTTTGGGGATGTCGCGGCTCCATAGCGCCAGATCGGCTTTCATCTGACTGATTTCGGCTTCCCAGTGGGCCAGTTGCGTCCGGCCCTGTTCCAGTGTTCCCGGCAGTTGGTAGACCACGTCGGTCGCCTGCGCAGGGTCGAGCTCCGGAAACAGCGCCGTCGTGCGGGTGATGTCGGCTGCTTCGGGCAGCGCACCAAAGTGCTTTGTGGTGCGTTGGTAGTGGGCTTTCACGCGCTCACGCGACGTTGGGCTCAGCGGATTGTCGGCGAAATCGAAGCCGTCACTGAGCAGGCTGTTGAGCGTGAACAGGGCGTCCGGTATTTCGGTGATGAGGTTGCCGGCGAATTTGCCGGTGACCAGATGCGGGTGGTGCAGCAGATTGGCTGGCGCTTCGGTGATGCCGGTATTGGTCAGGTTGATGAAGCGCAGTGAGGCCATCGGCTGGATATACGGGGGTGTCCCCAGCGGGTTGTGCTGCAGGTCGAGAAACGATAACTCAGGCATTGACGCCAGTAATGCCTGGTCGGCAGCGCCGAGTTGCAGGTTGCAATCGCGCAGAATCAGGTGGCGCAGCGCCGGCATGGCGGTGAGTGAAGGTGGCAGGTGTGGCAAGTTGGCGGTTTGCACGTCGAGATACATCAATTTGGGGAAACGCTGCAAAAACGGTTCGAGGCCTCGGGTGGCTTTGCTGCCATTGATCGCCAGCGTGGTGATATGGCCGAAGTTGGCGTCGAGTACGGGCAGGTGGCCAATAATCGGATCGGTAATCTGCAACATGTACCCGGCCGGTCCGCGGGTCTGTTTGCGCCAGCAGCGCTGAATCAGGGTTCTCAACATCGAACGGCTTTGCAGGGCCGCGCGACGCTGAATCGGCGCCAACGGCAGACCGGTCTGCGGATCGCTGGCCGGCACTTCGAGCTGCCAGAGGCGCAGGTCGTCACAGAGTTTTCGGTACTCAAGATTGAGGCGCGAGAGTTCACCGCGTACCCCGCCGGGAAGTCCCTGGTGTTCTTCAATAAAGGCCTGCACTTCGGCCAGCGAATCGCTGGGGTAGATCTCGCGTACTCGCTCCTCCAGCGTGTGTGGTTGCTCGCGGAACAACGGGCGATAACCTTCCACGCCGACCAGGCGCAAAGTGTCGAACAGCGGTTCGGGCAGCGGCGGCTCGGCCATTGCCACGCGCAGTTCGCTGCGCTCCAGCGGATTTGCCCGAATCGCCTGTTTCAGCTTGTCGACGTCGCCGATGTGCAGGTCCAGCGCCTGGCGCTCGGCATCCGGCAAGGCGTGGAGGACGCTGGAATAGAAGTCGCCGGGGGCACTCAGTTCCTGGCCGCGATCGTCATAGGGCTGATAGCGGCCATCGGTTTTACGCACCAAGACTTTTTGCTCGCGAGCCTCGGCCGGGCCGGTGCTGTCGAGCCTCGAACCTTCATAAAAGCCGTCGCGGATTTCGATGCGCAGTTGTCCGCTCCAGCCGGGCAAGCGTTGCAGGCTGTGCAGGGCGAGGGTGTCGGAATCCGCATTGTTGACGGAGTCCAGTTCCAGGCCTTCATAGGCGCGGCTGATGCGCACTTGCTCACTGGCCTGCTGCACCAGTTGCTGCTGACGTTCAGGCAGTTGTCCTTCGCTGATGCTCAGCAGCTCCGAGGCGCTGGCGGTGTCGAGCAATTCGCGGCTGATGCT
The DNA here is from genome assembly GCF_044743525.1 of Pseudomonas sp. NPDC087598. Taxonomy (NCBI): domain Bacteria; kingdom Pseudomonadati; phylum Pseudomonadota; class Gammaproteobacteria; order Pseudomonadales; family Pseudomonadaceae; genus Pseudomonas; species Pseudomonas sp. NPDC087598. The sequence goes on from NZ_JBIUWQ010000068.1 coordinate 15,233, forward strand.
GCTCGGCAACAGCGGCTGATACTCGCGGATCGGCGCGGCCAGCGGATCTGCCGTGGTCTCCAGTTGCTGATAGCGGGATTCGAACAGGGCGTTGCGGTGTTGCCGCGCGAGCTGGCTCAGTTGCCGGCTCAATGTCTGTGTGCGCACGTCGAGTGCAAGCGTCGGGCCGCCGAACGATTCTCCCAGCAGCGCTTTGATGTCGTGCTCATCGAGGGACTCAAGCAAGCTCTTCAGCACGTCAGTATCTTGCGCGCTGTTTTGCCGAACCGTGATCACTGGCAACGCTTCGTCACTGGATGATTGCCAGATCAATTCGCCCTCGCTGTCGACGTAGCACAGCCGTTTCTCGCTCGGCCATGTGCCGTGTTCTGTCAGCAGTTGCAGTTGCGTCAGAGGATCGGCGTCGCGGTAGTGCTCGGCACTGTCCAGTTGCTCGATGAGGGCTTGCAGGTCCTGGTCGATCTTGAAGCGTTTGATGGTGTCGGCCAGCAGCGGCGGAACGCTTTCCTGATCAATGTGCATTTTGCGCAGGGCGTCTTCGTTGTAGCCGCTGACGTGCAGAATGCGTTCCTGCTGAGCCGGTTCGAAGGAATCGAGCGAATGGCCGATCCGGCGCAAAGCCGTGGGTTGGTCCCAGGCCAGTGGCTGTTCGAGTTCGCTGTGCCAGGCGCCTTCGCCGTTGTGCCGCAGCAACGGTTTGTATGCCTCGGGCCGCGTCGGGTGGTCAATGCGGAACTGACCGGGAATCGCGTCTTCGCTGACCGCGTAGTGCGCGTCTTCCAGCGCCAACAGCTGTTTGCCCTGATGCGCATGCAGGCCGCGCGCGTCCGGTCGCGAGTCTTTCGCGGGAGCGGTGTTGTGCTCGTAGCGGCTGAGGTCCGGGTCCCAGTAGCGGGCAGAGGCGCCGGGCCGCTCCACCGGTATGAAGCGATCAATGAACGCAACGATTTCCTTGGGCAGGACCTTGCGGTACTCGCCGATGCCGATCATGCCGCCGGCGGCAAAGGCCCCCAGTTGAACCAGGGATTCGACCGTACCCATCAGGTGTTCGAACGCTTCGCTGGTTTTCGCCTGCGTCCAGTCGATGATGCCTTCAAACGCTTCGTTGAGCAGTTGATAGGCCATGTAACTCATCATCAACTCGCCCAGCCCTGGCACGAACGGCGCAATCACGAAGGCAGCGGTTTCGATGATCGAGGTCGCGATGTTCACCAGGGAATCCCAGCGTGCCCAACGGGCTCTGCTATCGACCGTTGCGGTGGGAATGGCGATCACCCTGGCATCGTTGAGAATCTTGTTCAGTTTTGCCTGATACAGGTGTCGCCACAGTTCGGCGGTGAGCGGTGCGCTGACCAGTTGCAGGTCGGGTTTGGCGATGGGCGCTTCTCGCCACGCGGGTTGGGAACTGCCAGGTTCGGGCTTGTGCCATTTGATTTGAACCAAGCGCTGCTGCAGGTCGGCAAAGAAGAAACCGGTGCGTTCCTGATCGATAAACCGGCTAAAGAAGTGCTGGTAGCCTTTCGCCCGCAACTGGCGGGTCAGTTCGGCTTCCATGTCTGCCGAGGACGCGTATTCCTTGATCGGGTGCTCCGGGTCATCCGGGACGTAGGCGACGATCCGGCTGATGTGACGGGGCGTGTAGGCATCCGGAGCGAAAACCAGAATGCCGGTCAGCGGCGCCGCCATCATCGACATGTCGTGACACAGCAGCGTCTGGCCGTTGAGCCGCATGCCGTGCACGCCGTCGAGCAAGCCGTTGATCAGGCGAAAGCCGATCTCGCTGATGTCGCCGCTCATGCGTGCCCATTGCAGGGCGGCCTTGAGTGCGGCTTGCTGGCTCGCCGTCACTTTCTGCTGCAACGAGGAAGCCACGGCCGCGTCGTTGAAGCCGAGTTGTTCTCGCAGATACGTCTGGTATCGGGCGCCGATATCCAGCGTTCTGCACAGCTTGATGAAGGTGGTAATGCTCAGTTTGCTGTTGACCGCCGGCAGCGATTCGAACTGCCCGCTGGCGGAGGGTTTGCTGATGAAAGTGGATTCACGCTCATAGGCGTCATCTTTGGTTTCGGCGTCTTCGAAGTTGTGCAGCGCCGCGTCGAGCAGCGAGACCGTCCAGGCCCGGGCGCCGCCGGTTTTGATCGAAAACCATGGCGTCGTTGCTGGAACGTAGAGGCGCAGGAAGGTTTTCCTGACATCCAGGTCCAGACCAGATTCTTTTTTCAGTGCCGCTTTGAGCAGCGGTTCGGCGAAGGCGTTGACGTCTTGCAGGTGTTGCAGTTGTTGATCGACCGCGCTTTGCGCGCGCCAGTGTGCGGCATTCAGTGCCTGCAATTGCTGGTGCAGCCCGGCAGGCGTAGCCTGCAGCGTGAGCGGGAGTGCGGGCTGGATGCTGCGCAACGCCCGACGTTTGGCGGGCGAAGCGGTGCCGAGCCAGTCGGGAATCGACTCTTTGAGGTGCAGGTAGTGTTCGTCGGGATGTTGCGCGTCGTTCGTATCGATCGGAGCTGTCGGTTGCTGTCCTTCAGGCAATTGCATGTGCCATTCCTTTAGCGTTGGAAGAGCCGACAGCAAACCAGTCAGTGACGATCATCGTGCGGTACATATTTATGCCGGTGACAACCGGCTGAATTGATATCCTGCGCGGCCTGCCGAAAATCGGCGATGCCGGTTTAAACTGCGCCTTTGCGACGCTATATGTCGCATTGCCGTAAACCCGGGCAAATCCGGGGTTTGCGCTATAAGAAGTTGTCGCTTGGCGACAAGGCCGGGCTGAAAACTGTCCTTACAATCCCCCCATCGCTCGCCAGTTTCAGGCGGGTGGCCCTCATCAGGAGACTCCGATGTCCGTTGAGCACGCTGCGGTACAACGCGCCGATTTCGACCAGGTAATGGTTCCCAACTACGCGCCTGCCGCTTTTATTCCGGTGCGTGGCGCCGGTTCCCGCGTCTGGGACCAGGCCGGCCGCGAGCTGATCGACTTCGCCTGCGGCATCGCCGTCAACGTATTGGGCCACGCGCACCCGGCGCTGGTCGGTGCCTTGACCGAGCAAGCGAACAAGCTGTGGCACGTCTCCAACGTGTTCACCAACGAACCGGCCCTGCGTCTGGCGCACAAGCTGATCGACGCCACGTTCGCCGAGCGCGTGTTCTTCTGCAACTCCGGCGCTGAAGCCAACGAGGCCGCCTTCAAGCTGGCCCGTCGCGTAGCGTTCGACCGTTTCGGCAGCGAGAAGTACGAGATCATCGCCGCGCTGAACAGCTTCCACGGTCGTACCCTGTTCACCGTTAACGTCGGTGGCCAGTCGAAGTACTCCGACGGTTTCGGCCCGAAAATCACCGGCATCACCCACGTGCCGTACAACGATCTGGCCGCACTGAAAGCTGCGGTTTCCGACAAGACCTGTGCAGTGGTTCTGGAGCCGATCCAGGGCGAGGGCGGCGTGCTGCCGGCCGAACTGGCGTACCTGCAAGGTGCCCGTGAACTGTGCGACGCGAACAACGCGCTGCTGGTGTTCGACGAAGTGCAGACCGGCATGGGCCGCAGCGGCAAGCTGTTCGCCTACCAGCATTACGGCGTGACCCCGGACATCCTCACCAGCGCCAAGAGCCTGGGCGGCGGTTTCCCGATCGCGGCGATGCTGACCACCGAAGCATTGGCTAAACATCTGGTCGTCGGCACCCACGGCACCACGTACGGCGGCAACCCGCTGGCCTGCGCGGTCGCGGAAGCGGTGATCGACGTGATCAACACTCCTGAGGTGTTGAGCGGCGTGAACGCCAAGCACGACAAGTTCAAGGCGCGCCTTGAGCAGATCGGCGAGAAATATGGCCTGTTCACTCAGGTGCGTGGTCTCGGTTTGCTGATCGGTTGCGTGCTGAACGACGCCTGGAAAGGCAAGGCCAAGGACATCTTCAACGCTGCTGAAAAAGAAGGCCTGATGATTCTGCAAGCCGGCCCGGACGTGATCCGTTTCGCCCCGAGCTTGGTGGTCGAAGACGCCGACATCGAAGCCGGTCTGGACCGCTTCGAACGCGCTGCGGCAAAACTGACACAAGCCTGATAGACCCTTCGACGCCCGAGGTTTTCGGGCGTCGATCAAAATTTTTGATACCGGGTGAGTTCCATTGTGGGAGCGAGCCTGCTCGCGAAGAGGGCGTGTCAGTCAACATTTTTGCTGACAGATAGACCGCTTTCGCGAGCAGGCTCGCTCCCACAGTATCCGGTGTTTTTTTTCTGTGAATTTATAAGAGAAAGGAGTGACACCATGCTGGTGATGCGCCCTGCGCAAATGGCTGATCTGGGCGAGGTACAGCGTCTGGCTGCGGACAGCCCGATTGGTGTCACTTCCTTGCCGGATGACGTGGAACGCCTGAGCGACAAGATCGCCGCGAGCGAAGCCTCGTTCGCCGCCGAAGTGAGCTTCAATGGTGAGGAGAGCTACTTCTTCGTCCTCGAAGATTCCGCCACCGGCAAACTGGTCGGTTGCTCGGCCATCGTTGCTTCGGCCGGTTATTCCGAGCCGTTCTACAGCTTCCGCAACGAGACCTTCGTCCACGCCTCCCGCGAGCTGAAGATCCACAACAAGATCCACGTGCTTTCGCAGTGCCACGACCTGACCGGCAACAGCTTGCTGACCAGTTTCTACGTGCAGCGCGAGCTGGTGGGTTCACCGTGGTCCGAGCTCAACTCCCGTGGCCGTCTGTTGTTTGTTGCCAGCCATCCGGAGCGTTTCGCCGACTCGGTGGTGACCGAGATCGTCGGTTACAGCGACGAGAATGGCGACTCGCCGTTCTGGGACGCCATCGGTCGCAACTTCTTCGACCTCAACTACGCCGAGGCCGAACGTCTGTGTGGCCTGAAAAGCCGTACGTTCCTCGCCGAACTGATGCCGCATTACCCGATCTACGTGCCATTGCTGCCGGACTCCGCTCAAGAAGCGATGGGCCAGGTGCACCCGCGTGCGCAGATCACCTTCGACATCCTGATGCGCGAAGGCTTCGAAACCGATCACTACATCGACATCTTCGACGGTGGCCCGACCCTGCATGCGCGCGTTTCGGGGATCCGTTCGATCGCCCAGAGCCGCGTGGTGCCAGTGAAGATCGGCGAGCCGGTCAAAGGTGCCGGGCGCCAGTATCTGGTGGCTAACGCGCAGTTGCAGGATTACCGCGCCGTGCTGCTTGAACTCGATTACGCGCCGGGCAAACCGGTGACTCTGGATCTGGAAGCGGCCGAAGCCCTGGGCGTCGGTGAAGGTGCCAGCGTGCGCCTGGTGGCGGTTTAACGCCTTAGCGAGTTTCACGGGTGGCGAGAGCGGCCCGTTTGAGGAGATAGCATGATTGTTCGTCCCGTACGCAGCAGCGATTTATCCGCGCTGATCGACCTGGCCCGCAGCACCGGCACCGGCCTGACCACATTGCCGGCCAACGAAGAACGCCTGACCCACCGGGTCGGCTGGGCCGAGAAGACCTTTCGCGGCGAAGCCGGCCGTGGCGATGCGGACTACCTGTTCGTGCTCGAAGACGACGACGGTCGCGTGGTGGGGATTTCCGCCATCGCCGGCGCAGTCGGTCTGCGTGAGCCTTGGTACAACTTCCGTGTCGGCCTGACCGTCAGCGCCTCGCAGGAGCTGAACATTTATCGCGAGATCCCGACGCTTTTTCTCGCCAACGACCTGACCGGCAACTCTGAACTGTGCTCGCTGTTCCTCCACGCCGATTACCGCAACGGCCTCAACGGCCGCATGCTGTCCAAGGCGCGGATGCTGTTCATCGCTGAGTTCCCTGAGCTGTTCGGCAACAAGATCATCGCCGAGATGCGCGGTGTGTCGGATGAAGCCGGGCGTTCGCCGTTCTGGGAAAGCCTGGGCCGGCATTTCTTCAAGATGGAATTCAGCCAGGCCGATTACCTGACCGGTGTCGGCAACAAGGCTTTCATCGCTGAACTGATGCCGAAGTTTCCGCTGTACACCTGCTTCCTGTCCGAAGATGCGCGCGGCGTGATCGGTCAGGTTCACCCGGACACCGAGCCGGCGCTGGCGATGCTCAAGGGCGAAGGTTTCAGCTATCAGGGCTACGTCGACATCTTCGACGCCGGTCCTGCGATCGAATGCGAAACCAGCAAGATCCGCGCAGTGCGTGACAGTGAAGCGCTGGTGCTGGCCGTGGGCACGCCGGGCGACGACGCCACGCCGTTCATCATCCATAACCGCAAGCGCGAAGACTGCCGCATCACTGCCGCTCCGGCACGTCTGGCCGCCGGTACGCTGGTGGTTGATCCGCAGACCGCCAAACGCCTTCAACTCAACGCTGGCGACCAAGTGCGCGCCGTGGCGTTGTCTGCTGCCCGGGAGTCGAAATAATGAATTCGCTATACATCGCAGGTGAGTGGCTGGCCGGTCAGGGCGAAGCCTTTCAATCGCTGAACCCGGTGACCCAGCAAGTGCTGTGGACGGGGGAGGGCGCCACTGCCGCTCAGGTCGAATCCGCCGTGCAAGCTGCACGTCAGGCATTCCCGGGTTGGGCGCGCCGTACCCTGGAAGAACGCATCAGCGTCCTCGAAGCGTTCGCCGTCGCCCTGAAAAACCACGCCGACGAACTGGCCCGCGCCATCGGTGAGGAAACCGGCAAACCACTGTGGGAAGCCGCGACCGAAGTCACCAGCATGGTCAACAAGATCGCGATTTCGGTGCAGAGCTACCGCGAGCGTACCGGCGAGAAGAGCGGCCCGCTGGGTGACGCCACCGCCGTGTTGCGCCACAAGCCGCACGGCGTGGTAGCGGTGTTCGGTCCTTATAATTTCCCGGGCCACTTGCCGAACGGTCATATCGTACCGGCGCTGCTGGCCGGTAATAGCGTGCTGTTCAAGCCGAGCGAGCTGACCCCGAAAGTCGCCGAGCTGACGGTCAAGTGCTGGATCGAAGCCGGTCTGCCGGCAGGCGTCCTCAACCTGCTGCAAGGCGCGCGCGAAACCGGCATCGCCTTGGCGGCGAACCCGGGCATCGACGGTCTGTTCTTCACCGGCTCCAGCCGCACCGGCAATCATCTGCATCAGCAATTCGCCGGGCGTCCGGACAAGATTCTGGCGCTGGAGATGGGCGGCAACAATCCGCTGGTGGTCGATCAGGTCGCTGACCTGGATGCGGCGGTTTACACGATTATTCAGTCGGCGTTCATCTCCGCCGGTCAGCGCTGCACCTGCGCGCGTCGTCTGCTGGTGCCGCAAGGCGCGTGGGGCGACAGCTTGCTCAAGCGTCTGGTGGAAGTCAGTTCGACGATTGAAGTCGGTGCGTTCGATCAGCAACCGGCGCCATTCATGGGCTCGGTGATTTCCCTCGGCGCGGCGAAAGCGCTGATGGATGCCCAGGCGCATCTGCTGGCCAACGGCGCCGTGTCGTTGCTGGCAATGACTCAGCCGCAGGCACAGTCCGCGCTGCTGACGCCGGGCATTGTCGATGTGACGGCGGTGGCCGAGCGCTCCGACGAAGAACTGTTCGGCCCGCTGTTGCAAGTGATTCGCTACGCCGATTTCGAAGCGGCGATTGCTGAAGCCAACGACACCGCTTTTGGTCTGGCTGCCGGTTTGTTGTCGGATTCCGAAGCGCGTTACCAGCAGTTCTGGCTGGAAAGCCGCGCCGGTATCGTCAACTGGAACAAACAACTGACCGGTGCTGCGAGCAGCGCGCCGTTCGGCGGTGTCGGTGCTTCCGGCAACCATCGCGCCAGCGCTTATTACGCGGCGGATTACTGCGCGTACCCGGTGGCTTCGCTGGAAACACCGAGCCTGGTGTTGCCATCGGCCCTGACGCCTGGCGTGAAAATGGCGTGATGCCAATCGCTGGCAAGCCAGCTCCCACAGGGATTGGGGCGTACACAGAGTCTGTGAACACCACCGAACTTGTGGGAGCTGGCTTGCCAGCGATGGCCGCACCGCGGTCGCACTGAACAGTTAGTTACTGAAGCCTATAACAACAGATTTTCGTGGAGCCTCGCTGATGAAATCCTATGAAGTCAATTTTGACGGTCTAGTGGGGCCGACCCATAACTACGGTGGTCTGTCCTACGGCAACGTCGCGTCCCAGAGCAACAGCCAGCAATCCTCGAACCCGAAGGAAGCGGCGCTGCAAGGCCTGGCGAAAATGAAAGCGCTGATGGAAATGGGCTTTCAGCAAGGCGTCCTGGCGCCACAGGAACGTCCGGACGTGGCCGCTCTGCGCCGTCTGGGTTTCAGCGGCACCGACGCTCAAGTGATCGAACGCGCCGCCAAAGAAGCCATGCCGCTGCTGGTCGCCAGTTGCTCGGCGTCGAGCATGTGGGTGGCCAACGCCGCCACGGTCAGCCCGAGTGCCGACACCGCTGACGGCCGCGTGCATTTCACCGCCGCCAATCTCAACTGCAAATACCACCGCAGCATCGAGCACCCGACCACCAGTCGCGTGCTCGGCGCGATGTTCGCCAATCAGCAGCACTTCGCCCACCACGCGGCATTGCCGGCGGTGGCGCAGTTCGGCGACGAAGGCGCGGCCAACCACACGCGTTTCTGCCGTGAGTACGGTGAGGCAGGCGTCGAGTTCTTCGTGTTCGGTCGCAGTGCGTTCGACACCCGCTACCCGGCTCCACAGAAATACCCGGCGCGTCAGACCCTTGAAGCCTCGCAAGCTGTTGCGCGTCTGCACGGCCTGCGTGACGAAGGCGTGGTTTACGCCCAGCAGAATCCGCACGTGATCGATCAGGGCGTGTTCCACAACGACGTGATCGCGGTGGGTAACGGCGAGGCGCTGTTCTATCACGAGGACGCGTTCCTCGACACCGAACAGATGCTGGCAGAGCTGCAAGGCAAGCTCGCTAAAGTCGGCGGCAACTTCCAGTCGATCTGCGTGCCGCGTTCGGCGGTCACCGTGGATGACGCGGTGCGTTCCTACCTGTTCAACAGCCAGTTGCTGTCGCGTCCTGACGGTTCGATGCTGCTGATCGTGCCGCAAGAGTGCCAGGCCAACGAGCGTGTATGGGCTTACCTGCAAAGCCTGACCAGCTCCGGCGGTCTGATCCGCGAAGTGAAGGTTTTCGACCTCAAGCAAAGCATGCAGAACGGCGGTGGCCCGGCGTGCCTGCGACTGCGCGTCGCGCTGAATGAAACTGAACTGGCGGCGGTCAATCCAGGGGTTATCATGACGGCCCCGTTGTACGGTTCGTTGACCGCATGGGTTGAAAAGCACTACCGCGACCGCTTGAGCGAAACCGATCTGGCGGACCCGCAGTTGCTGCTTGAATGCCGGACGGCACTGGATGAACTGACGCAAATCCTTAAACTGGGCGCGGTTTATCCATTCCAGATCAATTGATGGCCGGTGCGCTGCCCGAATGCGGCGCACCGCTTGTCTCCCCAAGAGAGTAAAAACATGAGCGATTCCCTGCAGCTGATCCTTGAAGACACCGACGGCACGCAACTGCAAACCTCGTGCACCCGCGTCGCGGTCATGTGGCAAGGCAAAGAGCTGTGGATCCAGCAGGACGGCCGTGGCCAACTGCTGATCGGCGTGGACGTTGAAGAAGGTGACGCGGAATACGCCAACCTGCTGCTGCGCCCATTGGCGACTAATCTGGTAAGTCTGCAACTGGAAATGGAACCGGCTGACGTCGGTGACGACGAAGACCACGTGCACGGCCCGGATTGCAACCACGATCACTAAGGAAACCGCTCTATGCTCGCCCTCGGCAAACTGCTTGAACTGACCCTCGCCGGCCGCGAACCGGCGGAGAAGACTCAACTGACTGTCGAAGGCGTGCGCATGCGCTGGTTGAGCGAAGGGGCGCTGGAAGTCCGGCCCCCGGAAGCTCGCGACAATGGCCTGGATCTACTGCTGTCGGCAGGCATCCATGGCAACGAAACAGCACCGATCGAATTGCTCGACCGGCTGCTGCACGACATCGCTCGTGGCGATCTGAAGCCGCGTGCACGCATTCTGTTCCTGTTCGGCAACCCCGAGGCGATTCGCAAAGGCGAGCGCTTCATCGAGCAGGACGTCAATCGACTGTTCAACGGTCGTCACGAACAAAGCAGCGGCAGCGAAGCGCTGCGCGCCTGCGAGCTGGAGCGCTTGGCGGCGAGTTTTTTCAGCCTGCCCGATCGCCAGCGTCTGCACTACGACCTGCACACCGCGATTCGCGGCTCGAAGATCGAGCAGTTCGCCTTGTATCCGTGGAAAGAAGGTCGCCAGCATTCCCGCCGGGAACTGGCACGTCTGCGTGCGGCGGGCATGGAAGCGGTGCTGTTGCAGAACAAGCCGTCGATCGTGTTCAGCTCGTACACCTACGACAAGCTCGATGCCGAGTCCTTCACGCTGGAATTGGGCAAGGCGCGGCCATTCGGGCAGAACGACGGCGTCAATGTGTCGTTGCTGGAAACCCGTCTGAAGCAGATTATCGAAGGCAACGAACCTGAGATGGCCGAGGCAGGCCTGGACGGTTTGCAGTTGTTCAGCGTCGCCCGGGAGATCATCAAGCACAGCGATGCTTTCCGCCTGAACCTGCCGCAGGACATCGAGAACTTTTCCGAGCTGGAGATGGGGTATGTGCTGGCCGAAGATCTGGCCAATACCCGCTGGATCATCGAAGAGCAGGGCGCACGGATCATCTTCCCCAATCCGAAGGTCAAGAACGGCCTGCGCGCGGGCATCCTGATCGTGCCGACCACCGACGAAAATCTCGCCTGACCCCATTTCCGGTTCGACATAAACCCCTGTGGGAGCGGGCTTGCCCGCGATGGCGGTCGGTCAGCCAACATCTATCGTGACTGATCCACCGCTATCGCGGGCAAGCCCGCTCCCACAGGGGGAAGAGTGAGACCAGAGATCTCACTCATCGTGTTTACACCGCGACAGCACGCGGCTCGGTACGGCGCAATGCACGCACCTTCTGCAGCGTATCCGCGCACGTCTTCGCCGCTTCCTGACCCTTGTGCACAAAATGCTCGAAGAAGAATTTGTAATGTTCTTCGCCGGCATGGAAGTGGTGTGGTGTCAGGGACACCGAGAACACCGGCACTTCGGTTTCCAGTTGCACCTGCATCAGGCCGCTGACCACCGACTGGGCGACGAATTCGTGACGGTAGATGCCGCCGTCCACGACCAGGGCTGCCGCGACGATGCCGGCATAACGACCGGTCTTGGCCAGCAGTTTGGCGTGCAGGGGCATTTCAAAGGCGCCGCCGACTTCGAAGAAGTCGATGTCCGATTCCTGATAACCCTGGACAAGCATTTCGGCGAGGAAGCCTTTACGGCTCTGGTCGACGATTTCCTTGTGCCAGCAGGCCTGGATGAACGCGACGCGCTCGCCGTGTGGGTGTTTGCTTTTGCTGTCGATAGCGGTGGGTTGCATGTTCTGACTCCTGTTTGTGTGAAAAACAGGGCGTTATGAATCGAAAGGGATTCAAGGGTACGCACGAGCGCAGAAGCGCGCGGACGGCCCTTTGGCGTTAATCCCGTTCTCTCTTCATCCGGACTATGACCGTCGGCCCCGGAATCACACCGGGTCTGCTGACCTTGCCGTCGTCACCGCAAAAGCAGTGTCCGTCGCCAAGCGCTCGCGGGCTATGCGCATTGCGCGCAATTACCGCCGGTGGGGAATTACACCCCGCCCTGAGAACGTTTTCGCCGCCCTTTGTTGGGCGGCGCAGCGTTTTTAACACAGATTGTGTGTCTGTGCATTGCGCCTTTCTGATGATTGCTATCGAGATTTTTGAACGCTGGTAAGGTGTTTTCCAGCGCCAAGGGTTGATTAATCGACGCGATGACCGCAGTAATTGACCTTCGTAAAGGGATTTCCCCTGCTGACTTTGAGGCCAGGTTCATGAGCGTTATCGATCTTCGCAGCGACACCGTTACTCAACCGTCCCCCGCCATGCTCGCGGCGATGACCGCCGCCGACACCGGTGATGACGTGTACGGCGAAGATCCGACGGTCAATCGTCTGGAAGCCGAATTGGCAAAACGGCTGGGTTTCGCCGCTGCGCTGTTCGTGCCGACTGGCACCATGAGCAACCTGCTCGGTTTGATGGCCCACTGCGAGCGCGGTGACGAGTACATCGTCGGCCAGCAGGCGCATACCTATAAGTACGAGGGCGGTGGCGCGGCCGTGCTCGGTTCGATCCAGCCGCAGCCGCTGGAAGTGCAGGCCGATGGCTCGTTGGATCTGGATCAGGTTGCTGCTGCGATCAAACCGGATGACTTCCATTTCGCCCGCACGCGCCTGCTGGCGCTGGAAAACACCATGCAAGGCAAAGTGCTGCCGCTGGAGTATCTGGCGCGGGCGCGCCAATTCACTCAGGACCACGGCCTGCAACTGCACCTGGACGGCGCGCGCCTTTACAACGCAGCGGTCAAACTCGGTGTTGATGCCCGTGAGATCACCCAGTATTTCGATTCGGTATCGGTGTGCCTGTCCAAAGGCCTCGGCGCTCCGGTTGGCTCAGTGCTCTGCGGTTCGGTCGAGTTGATCGGCAAGGCGCGGCGTCTGCGCAAGATGGTCGGTGGCGGTATGCGTCAGGCCGGTTTGCTGGCAGCGGCGGGGTTGTACGCGCTGGATCACAATGTCGAGCGTCTGGCCGATGACCACGCCAACGCGCAGTTTCTCGCCGAAGGTCTGCGTGACGCAGGCTTCAGCGTTGAGCCGGTGCAGACCAACATGGTTTACGTGCAGATGGGCGACAAGGCCGAGGCGCTCAAGGCGTTTGCCGCTGAACGCGGGATCAAGTTGAGCGCTGCCGCCCGTCTGCGCATGGTCACGCACATGGACGTCAATCGCTCGCAAATCGAGCAAGTGATCGCGACATTCGTCGAGTTTTCGCGCAAGTGACAGCGTTAGCCGTCC
>NZ_JBIUWQ010000068.1:28109-30940 GCF_044743525.1 Pseudomonas sp. NPDC087598
CGTCGCTTCGTCTGTTGCCGTTTCGAACAGGCCTTTGGCCGCCGCCTCCGTGGAAGCACCGAATGAACAGCGCAGAAATCCGTGAAGCCTTCCTTCGCTTCTTCGAAGAGCAAGGCCACACCCGTGTAGCCTCCAGCTCTTTGATTCCGGGCAACGACCCAACCCTGCTGTTCACTAACGCGGGGATGAACCAGTTCAAGGACTGCTTCCTGGGCCAGGAAAAACGTGCATACACCCGTGCGACCAGCAGCCAGAAATGCGTGCGTGCCGGTGGCAAGAACAGTGACCTGGAAAACGTCGGTTATACCGCTCGTCACCACACGTTCTTCGAAATGCTCGGTAACTTCAGCTTCGGTGACTATTTCAAGCACGACGCGATCACCTTTGCCTGGACCTTCCTGACCGGCGTTCTGAAACTGCCGAAGGAAAAACTCTGGGTCACCGTCTACGCCTCTGACGACGAAGCGTATGACATCTGGACCAAGCAAATCGGTGTGCCGGTCGAGCGCATGATCCGTATCGGCGACAACAAAGGCGCGCCGTACGCTTCCGACAACTTCTGGACCATGGGCGATACCGGCCCGTGCGGCCCATGCACCGAGATTTTCTACGATCACGGTGACCACATCTGGGGCGGCCCACCGGGCTCGCCGGAAGAAGACGGCGACCGTTACATCGAGATCTGGAACAACGTGTTCATGCAGTTCAACCGCACCGCCGATGGCGTGTTGCATCCGTTGCCAGCGCCGTCGGTCGACACCGGCATGGGCCTGGAGCGGATCAGTGCGGTGATGCAGCACGTCAATTCCAACTACGACATCGACCTGTTCAAGAACCTGCTGAAGGCCTCGGCCGAAGCCATCGGTTGCGAAAATGGTGATCAGTCGTCGCTCAAAGTTGTTTCCGACCACATCCGTTCGTGCGGTTTCCTGATCGCCGATGGCGTGCTGCCGTCCAACGAAGGTCGTGGTTATGTGCTGCGTCGGATCATCCGTCGCGCCTGCCGTCACGGTAACAAGCTGGGCGCCACCGGCAGCTTCTTCTACAAGATCGTTGCTGCGCTGGTCGCCGAGATGGGCGAAGCCTTCCCGGAACTGAAAAAGCAGCAGAGCAACATCGAGCGCGTGCTCAAGGCCGAAGAAGAACAGTTCTCCAAGACCCTGGAGCACGGCCTGAAAATCCTCGAGCAGGATCTGGCAGAACTCAAAAGCACCGTGGTGCCGGGCGACGTAGTCTTCAAACTCTACGACACCTACGGTTTCCCGATGGATTTGACCGCCGACATCGCCCGCGAGCGCGGCCTGACCGTTGATGAAGTTGGCTTCGAGCGTGAAATGGAAGCCCAGCGCGTTCGTGCGCGTTCGGCCAGCTCGTTTGGTCTGGACTACAACACGCTGGTTAAAGTTGATGTGGCCACCGAGTTCACCGGTTACACCGACACCAGCGGTTCGGCGAAAATCGTCGCTATCTATAAAGATGGCCAGTCGGTCGACGTCTTGAATGAAGGCGAAGAGGCGGTGATCGTTCTGAACCAGACGCCGTTCTACGCTGAATCCGGCGGCCAGATCGGCGACTGCGGTTTCCTTCAGGCTGGCAGCGCGCGCTTCGACGTGCGCGACACCACCAAGACCGGCGGCGCATTCCTGCATCACGGCGTGCTGGATTCGGGCAGCCTGACCATCGGCGCGCCAGTGGAAACCCACGTCGATGCCGAAGTGCGTCACGCCACTTCGTTGAACCACTCGGCTACCCACTTGCTGCACGCCGCATTGCGTCAGGTGTTGGGCGAACACGTTCAGCAAAAGGGTTCGTTGGTGGATAGCCAGCGCCTGCGTTTCGACTTCAGCCACTTTGAAGCGATCAAGCCTGAGCAAATCAAGGCGCTGGAAGACATCGTCAACGCCGAGATTCGCAAGAACTCCGCGGTTGAAACCGAAGAGACCGACATCGAAACCGCCAAGAACAAGGGCGCGATGGCGCTGTTCGGCGAGAAATACGGCGACAACGTGCGCGTGCTGAGCATGGGCGGGGATTTCTCCGTCGAGCTGTGTGGCGGTATCCACGCCAACCGCACCGGCGACATCGGCCTGCTGAAAATCATCAGTGAAGGCGGTGTGGCTTCGGGCGTGCGTCGTATCGAAGCCGTTACCGGTGCAGCAGCATTGGCGTACTTGAACGCTGCGGAAGAACAACTCAAGGAAGCGGCCAGCCTGGTCAAGGGCAGCCGTGAAAACCTGATCGACAAGTTGTCGGCAGTGCTGGAACGCAACCGTGCACTGGAAAAGCAACTGGAGCAATTGCAGGCCAAGGCTGCCAGCGCTGCGGGCGACGATCTGTCGAGCTCGGCAGTGGACGTCAAAGACGTGAAGGTTCTGGCCGCACGTCTGGATGGTCAGGACGGCAAGGCGCTGCTGGCGCTGGTCGATCAGTTGAAAAACAAACTCGGCCGCGCAGTGATCCTGCTCGGCAGTGTCCATGAGGAAAAGGTCGTTCTGGTTGCTGGCGTAACCAAAGACCTGACTGGCCAACTCAAAGCCGGTGATTTGATGAAACAGGCTGCTGCGGCAGTGGGCGGGAAGGGCGGTGGTCGTCCGGACATGGCGCAGGGCGGCGGTGTTGATGCCGGCGCGCTGGATGGCGCACTGGCGCTGACCGTTCCATTCGTCGAGCAGGGTTTATAAGACGGTCTGTCGGGCCCGCAGTCTAGTGGCGGGCCCGGCGGCTGTTTGAGTGATTATTGGGCGCCCTTCATGGGCAGAGGCGGCTTTGAAATGGCTTTGATCGGACAGAAATTTGGAGGCACCTCGGTCGTCACGGTCGAGAGAATCGAG
>NZ_JBIUWQ010000069.1:0-30465 GCF_044743525.1 Pseudomonas sp. NPDC087598
CGACTTGAACTTGCAGATCGTGACGGCAGGTAAGAAGATCTAAAACCGTCCACCATGTCTCCGAACATGTGTCCACCATGTCTCCGGTACATACAGGGAGAGGGCTAGGGTGAGGGGCTCTTCGCTTTTCACACCTTGAACTGATTGATCAACCGCCGCTGCTGCTCCGCCAGTTTGGTCAGATCGGCACTCGCCGAACTCGACTCATCCGCACCGCCCGCCACTTCATTCGCCACTTGCCCGATATTGATCACATTGCGATTGATGTCATCGGCCACCGCGCTCTGTTCTTCCGCCGCGCTGGCAATCTGCGTGTTCATGTCGTTGATCACCGACACCGCCTGGGTAATCGTCTCCAGCGCCTCAGCCGCTTTCGCCGCGTGCTGCACGCTTTCGTCGGTGCGGTTCTGGCTGTCTTCCATGACCCGCACCACGTCGCGGGTGCCCTGTTGCAGTTGCTGGATCATCGACTGGATTTCTTCGGTGGCTTTCTGGGTTTTCTGCGCCAGATTGCGCACTTCATCCGCCACCACGGCAAAACCACGGCCCTGTTCACCGGCTCGCGCGGCTTCAATCGCCGCGTTCAGTGCCAACAGATTGGTCTGCTCGGCGATCCCGCGAATCGCGGTCAGAATCGCATTGATGTTCTCGCTGTCCTTGGCCAGCGTCTGTACCACTTCCACCGCCTTGCCGATTTCCACTGCGAGCACGCCAATCGAATTCGACGTGTCGCGCACAATCTGCATGCCTTGACCGGCAGCCTGATCCGCGTGGCTGGCGGCTTGCGCAGCCTGGGTGGCGTTGCGCGCCACGTCTTGCGCGGTGGCGGTCATTTCCTGCACCGCGGTGGCAACCTGATCGATCTCGGCCATTTGCTTCTGGATGCCGATGTTGGTGCGAATCGCAATGTCGGCGGTGTGTTCCGACGAATCGCTGACGCTCTGCACCGACGTCACCACTTGGGTGATCATCGCCTGTAATTTGCTCAGGAAGGTGTTGAAGCCCTTGGCGATCGAGCCCAGTTCATCGCTGCGATCACTGCTCAAGCGCCGAGTCAGATCACCTTCGCCCTGAGCGATGTCATCGAGCATGGCGACCATTTGCTTCAGTGGTCGGGCGATACCGTGGCCGACCAGCCAGATCACCAGCAGGCCGATGCCGGCGATGATCAAACCGACCATGGCCATGCCGAAGGTGTCGGATTTGCGCTGAGCGTCGAGGTCGGCTTGGAGTTTTTGCAGGTCAGCCATCACCGCGTTCAACGGCAAATGCAGCATCAGCGTCCAGCGAGCGTCGGTCTGGCCGATGCCGAACGGCAGGTACAACTCGATGCGGCCCTTGTCCTTGTCGACAGAGTAGGTCACTTCGCCGCGTTTGAGATTGGCCATGTTGGCAATCTGTTGCGCGTCGAGGATGTCGCTGACTTTCTCGCCGAATTTGCTCGGGTCCTTGGTGTAGGCAACGATCCGCCCATTGCCGCCAACCAGCGCCATCTCGCCGGCGCCGCTGTAGAGTTTCTGGTTGGCAGCGAGGAGCATTTCCTGGATGAAGTTCACCGACAGGTCGGCGCCGACGATGCCCTGGAAGGCACCGTTGAGCATGATCGGTTCGATAAATGAGGCGAGCATGACGATCTTGTCGCCGACTTTATAAGGCGCCGGATCGATCACGCAGGATTTCTTGCTCTCTTTCGAGCACAGGTAGTACTCGCTGGCGCGCACGCCGGTGGAGAGGACTTTCTGATCGTCGACGTCCACCAGTTTATCGAGGCCGAGCGTGCCGTCGTCATTGCGGAACCACCACGGCAGGAAACGCCCGTTGGCCGCGTCGATACCCACCACACTGGTGCCGATGTAGGCAGCGTCGTTGTGATCCAGAGCGTTTTTTTCCCAGCCGATGTAAGTGCCGAGAATCTTCGGGTTCTTCTCGACGTTTTCTTTGATCAGGCTGATCAGTTGTTCACGGCTGACGTTCAGGCGCGGCTGGCCATCGGCGCCCGGCGTGCCGAGCAGGGCGTTGACCCGCACCAGACCGCCGGCAATCAATAGCGGCGCTTCCAGTTCGCGCTGGATCTGGCTGACCTGGGTTTGTGCCAGCGATGTCAGGCGCTGCTCGATGACTTGTTCGAACTGGGCCTGGGTGCGCTGCTGCACCATCTCCTGAGTGCGGGCGCCGGAAAACAGCGCATACAGCACCAGCGCGGCGACCACGCTGAGAACGATGGCGCCAGCCAGGGCGGCGACGGAAAACTGAATCGACTTGAACTTCATGGGAGCTCCGCACGCAAGAGGACGTCTGCGCTGTTGTATCGGCAGCAGGCATTGGGCCATGAGTGCGAACAGTTGCCATTGAACGCCAATGTCGCAAATGGATCAGTGTGCGACGCAGTGGCAGAGGGCCTGGCGCTCGGTATGAATCTTTTACGACAGCAGCGGTGGGAAGCGTCTGAAAGTCGCTGCAATACGTCCGTTGTATCTGGCGCCGATACAATTACCCGCCTAGGATACGCGGCAGGTTTTCAGGGAGCTTTTGAATGAACAAGACATTGGTTGTAAGTGCACTGAGCGCAGCGCTGTTGCTGGCCGGTTGTCAGTCGGTCAACACCACCAGCGGCGGCGCCGTCGGTGTCGAGCGCAAGCAGTACATGTTCAGCATGCTGTCCTCGCAAGAGGTCGACCAGATGTATGCCCAGTCGTATCAGAAGACCGTTGGCGAGGCGTCCGGCAAGGGCGTGCTGGACAAGACCAGCAGCGATGCCAAACGGGTTCAGGCAATTGCCGACCGGTTGATCGCCCAAGCGCCGAATTTCCGCCCGGATGCGGCGCAGTGGAAGTGGGAAGTCAATCTGATCAAGAGCGACGAACTCAACGCCAACTGCGGTCCTGGCGGCAAGATCATTTTCTACACCGGGCTGATCGACAGCCTGAAACTCACCGACGATGAAATCGCCGCGGTGATGGGCCATGAAATCGCCCACGCCTTGCGCGAGCACGGTCGTGAAGCGATGTCCAAGGCTTACGGTATCGAGATGGCCAAGCAGGGCGCGGGTGCGTTGCTCGGTCTGGGGCAGGACAGTCTGGCGCTGGCCGACACCGTGGCCAACTACGGCATGACACTGCCGAACAGCCGTGCCAATGAAAACGAAGCTGACCTGATCGGTCTGGAACTGGCTGCTCGCGCCGGGTACAACCCGAACGCGGCGATCACGCTGTGGAACAAGATGAGCAAGGCTTCGGAAGGTTCGCCGCCTGAGTTCATGAGCACTCACCCGGCATCGACCAGCCGGATCGCCTCATTGCAGGCAGCGATTCCGAAGGTCATGCCGCTGTACGAAAAAGCTCCGAAGTCCTGATGGGTTTCAGAGCTGCTGATGGCCCCTTCGCGAGCAGGCTCGCTCCCACCTTTGGAATGCATTCCACTGTGGGAGCGAGCCTGCTCGCGAAGAACGATAACTCGGTCTACCGACTTACGCCGTTAAACCCAGCCACTGCTCTGCATCGCCTTGTACACCGCAGCGATCGCCAGAATCAGGAATGCCGAAGCCGCCAGGCGACGGATCAAGGTCAGCGGCAATTTGTCCGCGGCAAAGTTACCCGCTAACACCACCGGCACGTTGGCAATCAACATGCCCGCCGTCGTACCGATAATCACCAGCCAGAGTTCCGGGTATTGCGCGGCGAGCATCACTGTCGCGACCTGTGTCTTGTCACCCATTTCAGCCAGGAAGAACGCAATCAGCGTGGTCAGGAACGGCCCGAATTTGCGTGCGGTGCTGGTTTCATCGTCGTCCATCTTGTCTGGCACCAGCGTCCACAACGCCGTGGCCGTGAAGCTCGCGGCGAGAATCCAGTGCAGAACGGAGTCTGAGAAGAAGCTGCCGAACCAGGCGCCGACCGCACCGGCTGCTGCGTGGTTGGCCAGGGTCGCGGCGACAATACCGGCAATGATCGGCCAGGGTTTGCGGAAGCGAGCGGCGAGAATCAGCGCGAGCAGTTGCGTCTTGTCGCCGATTTCGGCCAAGGCAACGATTGCGGTGGGAACGAGTAACGAGTCCAGCATCAGGATTTTCCTAAGGGGCGGGTCGACACGGCTATGACACGTACAGCCTTCCCGCCCCGGGTAAGGTGTGCGTGTCATAGGTCTTGTCAAACCCAGCGATCCGTCTGGTGCGGACGCTTGGGTCGCATACGCCATGATCTGAGGATCAAGTATGTTGACGTATGCCGGACGAGCATAGCGCTCGTGGGAGACTACTCCCCTAGGACGGAGCGGATTCTGCCTAGGCAAATCCGATAGAGCAAGCCTCTTTTTGAAAACAAACCTCAGCCACGCTTGGCCCGGTAAATCCGGAAACCGTTGCCTTCAGCCTTGATCGCACAGACCCCGAGATGCTCTTCGATCAGCGGTTGATACTTCAGGAAACTGTTCGCCACCAAGCGTAGTTCGCCACCGTTTTTCAGATGTTTAGCCGCTTTTCGCAGCAAGTTCTCGGTTGCGAAATAATCGGTGTGCACGCCGACATGGAATGGCGGGTTGCTCAGAATGGCGCTCAAGCCCATCGGCGCCGCATCGATTCCGTCACCGGTCAGTACGTCGGCTTCCAGACCGTTGGCAGCCAATGTCAGACGGCTGCTGGCGGCGGCGAATGCGTCGACATCGAGCAACGTGACTTGATTGTGCGGGTAGCGACGTTTGACCGCCGCGCCCAACACCCCGGCGCCACAGCCGAAGTCGAGCAGATGACCGCTCGGCAGTTTGTCCAGATGCTCCAGCAGCAGCGCACTGCCGCGATCCAGTCGGCCGTGGCTGAACACCCCCGGCAGGCTGATGACTTTCAGCGCACCTTCAGCCAGTGGCAGCTCATAAGTCTGCGCCAGACTGTCCAGCGATTTCGCTTCAGGCGCATTGGCTACTGTGACTTGCCACAGTTGGCAGTGGCGTGCGCTGTCGAGCTTGCGTGGCTTGCCGAACGGGTTGAGCTGCTTGGATGCGCCTTCGATGCCGCTGCGTTTTTCTCCGACCAGAAACACTTCGCGTCCGGCCAGACGCGCAGCCACCGCGTTGAGGATGTAATCGGTCAGGTCCTTGGATTTGGGCAAAAACACCACGGCGCTGTCGAACTCGCGCTCTGGAATGTTCACGCCAAAATGGCTGCGACCTTCGAAACGCGCATCGAGGGCGACTTGATCGCCTGCGTGCCAGCACCAACCGAAGGCGTTGGGCAGGCGCCCGAGCAAATCATCGGCGGGCAAACCGGCCAGCAACAACGAACCCTGGAATAACTCGGCCTGACGAAGCAGTACTTCACTGCGCGGATCCATAACTGCTCCTCAAAAAAAAGTGCCGCAGTTTATCAACTGACGACCCGCAGCGCCTTACCGCTGAAGAACGCCTGGGCGTTTTCGGTCAATTGACCGACGATACGTTGCCGCGCTTCAACACTGCCCCAAGCGTTGTGCGGGGTGACAATGAGGCGCGGGATGTCGGCGGCCAGCAGCGGATTGCCCTGGGTGGGTGGCTCGACGCTGAGCACATCGGTGGCGGCGCCGCCGAGATGGCCGCCGCGCAGGGCATCGGCCAGCGCCTGTTCGTCGATCAATCCGCCCCGGGCAGTGTTGACCACGAACGCTCCGGGTTTCATCGAGGCCAGTTCGCGGGCGCCGATGAAGTGACGGGTGTGTTCGTTGAGCGGGCAGTGCAGAGTCAGGGCATCGATCTGCGGCAGCAGTTGATCCAGCGGCAGACGATCCGCTCGGGCCGGACGCCCCGGAATCTGGCCGAGTAATACGCGCATGCCGAACGCTTCAGCCAAGCGTGCGACGGCGCCGCCGAGCTCGCCATGACCGAGCAGACCGAGGGTTTTGCCTTCGAGTTCGACAATCGGGTAATCGAGCAGGCAGAACTGTTTCGCCTGCTGCCAGCGACCTTCGCCGACGGCTTTCTGGTAGTCGGCCAAGCGGGTTGCGAGGTTGAGCAGCAGCATGATCGTGTGTTGCGCCACCGATGGCGTGCCGTAACCCTGGCAGTTGCACACCGTGATGCCGTGGGCGCGGGCGGCCGCGAGGTCGACGTTGTTGGTGCCGGTGGCGGTGATCAGGATCAGCTTCAAGTCCGGGTTGGCAGCCATCGCAGCGGCGTCGATCAGGATCTTGTTGGAGATCGCAACGGTTGCGCCGTGCAGGCGTTCGGTGACTTGTTCTGGCAAGGTCTGGGCGAACAGTTGCAGGTCGCTGAAGCAGGCGCGCAACGGGCTGAGGTCAAGATCGCCAAGATCCAGCGAAGGGTGATCGAGGAATACGGCGCGGCGCGGGTTCGTCATCAACTGTACCTTTTGTGCTTTGAACGGAAGGCGTAATCTGCCGAGCCTACCAGATGAAACAAAACGTTACGTGCTGGTCGAACTCCACCGATATGTTGCAGGTGAGTGCAGACTCTGTGGCGAGGGAGCTTGCTCCCGCTGGAGGGCGAAGCCGTCCCAATCAGGACGCTCGAGTTTTTTCAGAAGTACTGCGACATCCGGTTTTACGACTGCTGCGCAGCCGAGCGGGAGCAAGCTCCCTCGCCACAAATGGGTGGTGGCCGCAGATTCAATGTTTATCCCGAAATTGTAGGAGCCCCCATGTACTGGACCGAGTTCTTGACCGTTGCACTGATCCACCTGCTGGCCGTCGCCAGCCCCGGCCCGGACTTTGCCGTGGTGGTACGCGAAAGCGTGACCCACGGTCGCCGCGCCGGCACCTGGACGGCGCTGGGTGTCGGCACGGCGATTTTCCTGCATGTGGGTTATTCGCTGCTGGGCATCGGCCTGATCGTGTCGCAGTCGATCGTGCTGTTCAACGCCTTGAAATGGGCGGCTGCGGCTTACTTGCTGTACATCGGCTTCAAGGCGCTGCGCGCGCAACCGGCAAAAACCGTCACCGATGACCTGCACAAGGAAGCGGGTGTGCGCACTGCGCGCGGCGCCTTCACTTCGGGTTTCGTCACCAACGGTCTGAACCCGAAAGCCACGCTGTTCTTCCTGTCACTGTTCACCGTGGTGATCAACCCGCATACGCCACTGGCGATTCAGGCGGGTTACGGGGTTTATCTGGCGGTCGCCACCGCATTCTGGTTCTGCCTGGTGGCGATGCTGTTCAGCCAGCAACGCGTACGCGCCGGTTTTGCCCGCATGGGTCACTGGTTCGACCGCACCATGGGCGCGGTGCTGATCGCTCTCGGCGTGAAAATAGCGTTCACCGAGATGCATTGAGAAAACACCGCGAACAACCTGTGGGAGCGAGCCTGCTCGCGAAGGCGTCGTGTCAGTCGATATCGTTAGCGGCTGAATTACCGCCTTCGCGAGCAGGCTCGCTCCCACAAGGTATTGGGGTGATTCCTAAAGGAGTTCGCTGAGCTTGCTGAGGGTATTGAGATACTCGCGGGGATTCTCCCCCAGCAAGCGGCGAAACATTGCGCTGAACGCCCGCGCACTGCCGTAACCCAAGTCCCGCGCCACGCTTTGCACGCTGTCCCCGGCGAGCAGGCGCGGTAGCGCTTCCATCAGGCGCAGTTGCTGGCGCCAGGCATTGAAATTCATCTGCAGTTGTTGCTGAAACAGCCGCGCCAGCGTGCGTGAGCTGGCGCCGACCTGCTGCGCCCAGTCTTCCAGCGTGTTGGGGTGATCCGGGGTTTGCAGCAGCGCCAGACAAATGTTTTGCAGGCGTCGGTCGGTGGGCATTGGAATATGCAGCGGCAGGTTTTCCAGGCTGGCGAGTTCTTCCAGCATCAGTTGCTGGATCAGCGGGTTGTCGGCATGCGGCGGGCCTTGCACGGCACGCAGGATCAGCTCGCGCAACAACGGCGTGACCGCCAATACGCAGCACTGATGCAGACTGGCCGGCGACAGCTCGGGGGCGATGAACAGCGAACGCATCTGCACATCGCCGGACATGAAAATCTCGTGCGCCACTTCCGGCGGAATCCATACCGCGCGACTGGGCGGAATCACCCACGCGCCCGATGCCGTGACCACGCGCATGACTCCGCTGACGGCATACAGCAGTTGTGCCTCGCGATGCAGGTGCAACGGCTGGTGCGCGCCGTCCAGATAATCCCGGGGATAGGCACTCACCGGGCCGTGTTCAAAGTGGCTGATCAACATGGCGGATTTGATGACTTCTATGGCAGAAATGCGCTTTTTCGCCAAATTAGCATAGGCGCATCACAACAACGAAAAGCGTGCCGCAATGAATCAATCCAGCCAAGTCATCCGCTACATCAACGCAGCCCATGTGATCGATCACATGTTCATGCTGATATTTCCTGCCGCCGTGCTTGGCATGACCCAGGCCTTTGGCCTCGACTACGCCGAGCTGATTGGCCTGTCGCTCGGCGGCTTTATCGCTTTCGGAGCGTGTTCGCTACCCGCCGGTTGGCTGGGCGATCACTGGAGCCGGCGGCAGATGATGCTGGTGTTCTTCTTCGGCATCGGCGCTTCGGCGATCTTTACCGGCCTGAGTAACAGCCCGACCATGCTGGTGATCGGCCTGACCCTGATCGGCATTTTTGCCGCGATTTACCACCCAGTGGGCACGGCGATGTTGGTGGCGTACGCGCAAAACCGTGGCCGGGAAATCGGTATCAACGGTATGTGGGGCAACCTCGGCGTGGCGTTTTCGGCGCTGGTCACCGGTTTGCTGGTGGCGCAATTCGGCTGGCGCTCGGCGTTTCTGTTACCGGGTGTGGTAGCGATCGTTCTGGGCGTCGGTTTCGCCTTGCAGGTGCGCGAAGAGCCGATTCCGCAACGCCCGCACACGGCGCTCAAAGGCGCTGGCGGCCAACGCATTTCGATGGTCATGGTGTTCAGCGTGCTGGCACTGGCCACCGCTACCGGCGGTGTGGTGTTCAACGCCACCACCATGACCTATCCGAAACTGTTTCAGGAACGCTTGCATGAACTGTTCGCCTCGCCGCAAACCCTTGGCGTGGTGGTCAGTCTGGCCTACGCCTTTGGTGCGGTCGCGCAATTGAGCATTGGTCGGGTGTTGCACCGCGTCAGCCTGAAATGGCCGTTCATTGTGTTGACGATGTGCCAGGCACCCCTGCTGTTCGCGCTGGCCTATGCCGACGGCTGGGTAGTGATCGCCCTCGGTGCAGCGTTCATGTTTGTGGTGTTCGGTCAGGTAACAGTGAACGATGCCATGGTCGCCAACTTCGTCGCACCGCAGTGGCAATCCCGGGTCTTTGCCCTGCGTTACTGTTTATCGTTCGGTGCCAGTGCGACAGCGATTCCGCTGATTTCCTATATCGAACCGCGCCAGGGTTTTGTAGGGCTTTATTTGATTCTGGCTGGGTTCGGTGCTTTGACCTTTCTGGCGGCAGTGGTTTTCCCACGCACACCTTCCGAAGAGGCGGTAGGACAAACCGCCTGATTGATGACGAAAACCGACAAATGCTGGCGCAAAGCTAGCATTTGTACGGCTGTGCAAATCATTCCTTCGGCTGATTTGGCTGGCGTATAAGGGTTCTAGAGTACAAATCTCTACGCCAACACCGTGCAGTCAGAAAAGGGATTCTTATGTTGCAGACTCGCGTCATTCCCCCGGCCGATGGGGCCTACCAGTATCCATTGCTGATTAAACGGCTGCTGATGTCCGGCGCCCGCTACGAGAAAACCCGCGAGATTGTCTACCGTGACCAATTGCGCTACAGCTATCCGACCCTGATCGAGCGTGTCGCCAGGCTGGCCAATGTGTTGACGGCGGCCGGTGTGAAGGCCGGTGACACCGTGGCGGTGATGGACTGGGACAGTCACCGTTATCTGGAATGCATGTTTGCCATCCCGATGATCGGTGCGGTGATCCACACCATCAACGTGCGCCTGTCGCCGGAGCAGATCCTCTACACCATGAACCACGCCGAGGACCGCTTTGTGCTGGTCAACAGCGAGTTCGTCGGGCTGTACCAGGCCATCGCGCCGCACCTGACCACGGTCGAGAAAACCCTGCTGCTGACCGATCTGCCGGAGAAAACCGCCGAGCTGCCGAATCTGGTCGGCGAGTACGAGCAACTCCTGGCAGCCGCCAGTCCGCAGTATGACTTCCAGGATTTCGACGAAAATTCGGTCGCCACCACGTTCTACACCACAGGTACTACCGGCAACCCGAAAGGCGTGTATTTCACCCATCGGCAACTGGTGCTGCACACCATGGGCGTGTCGACGATCATGGGCGCCATCGACAGCGTGCGCCTGCTCGGCACCAACGACGTGTACATGCCGATCACCCCGATGTTCCATGTGCACGCC
Organism: Pseudomonas sp. NPDC087598; assembly: GCF_044743525.1. Classification (NCBI taxonomy): domain Bacteria; kingdom Pseudomonadati; phylum Pseudomonadota; class Gammaproteobacteria; order Pseudomonadales; family Pseudomonadaceae; genus Pseudomonas; species Pseudomonas sp. NPDC087598. The sequence continues at coordinate 10,286 of NZ_JBIUWQ010000069.1, forward strand.
TGGGGTCTGCCTTACGTGGCGACCATGCTTGGGCTCAAACAGGTTTATCCGGGGCGTTACGATCCGGAGTTTCTGGTCGAGCTATGGCGCAAGGAGAAGGTCACGTTCTCCCACTGCGTGCCGACCATCCTGCAAATGCTGCTCAACGCCAAAGGTGCGCAGGGCACCGATTTCGGCGGCTGGAAAATCGTCATTGGCGGCAGCGCACTCAATCGCACGCTGTACGAAACGGCCAAGGCCCGCGGTATTCAGCTCACCGCCGCGTATGGCATGTCCGAGACCGGGCCGCTGGTTTCCTGCGCGCATCTCAATGATGAGCTGATGGCCGGCACTGAAGACGAGCGCACCACTTATCGGATCAAGGCCGGTGTGCCGGGGCCGTTGGTGGAGGCCGCCATCGTCGACGCTGAGGGCAACTTCCTCCCGGCCGACGGTGAGACCCAGGGTGAGCTGGTGCTGCGCGCACCATGGCTGACCGAAGGTTATTTCAACGAACCGCAGAAGGGTGCCGAGCTCTGGGCCGGTGGCTGGCTGCATACCGGTGACGTGGCGACGCTCGACAGCATGGGCGTGATCGACATCCGTGACCGCATCAAGGACGTCATCAAGACCGGCGGCGAGTGGATCTCTTCGCTGGACCTCGAAGACCTGATCAGTCGCCACGTCGCGGTACGCGAAGTAGCAGTGGTGGGCATCGCCGATCCACAGTGGGGCGAGCGCCCGTTTGCCCTGCTGGTGATCCGTGAAGGTCATGAAATCGGCGCGCGCGAGCTCAAGGAACATCTCAAGCCGTTCGTCGAACTGGGGCACCTGAGCAAGTGGGCGATTCCGAGTCAGATCGCCCTTGTTACCGAAATTCCCAAGACCAGCGTCGGCAAGCTCGACAAGAAGCGCATCCGTCTCGACATCACGGAATGGCAGGCCAACAACAGCACCTTCCTCTCGACACTTTGAGTGTCTGCTGGCGCGCCGAAAGCGGCGCGCCAGACCCACCAAGCAAGCGCTTGGCTTGTGAAATCGAAAAATTCAGCCATCCTTGCCGTGCCGACATGTGTCGGACTGGCGAAAGGACTGTTCCAGAGTGGTTGGCAGCTGCAAATCACACTTTAGAGGGATCAAGCAGTACCACCTGCTGGCTATAGTCCGCTCAAGGATTTTTAAGAACGGGGCACACGCACAAAACGGGGCGATGCATCTTTGGAGTGATTTCGGGCCGCCGCTGGCACCCGGTCACCCACAACGTTTTTAAAAGTACTCACTGCCATAACAATAATGCACATGGAGTAGCGTCGATGACCTCAGTAAACCAGTTCTGGCGCCGGGCGAAACTGCCTCTGGCGGTCAGTCTTGCTTCTTCGCTCGCCGGGCCCGCATTCGGCGTCAATTTCAACGTCGGTGAAATCGAAGGCCAGTTCGATTCATCCCTGTCGATCGGCGCCAGTTGGTCTACCCAGCAACCGAACAAGAACCTCATCGGCGTCAACAACGGCGGCCACGGCCTGTCGCAGACCTCCGACGACGGTCACGCCAACTTCAAGAGCGGCGAGACCTTTTCGAAGATCTTCAAGGGCATCCATGACCTTGAATTGAAATATGGCGACACCGGCGTGTTCGTCCGTGGCAAATACTGGTACGACTTCGAACTCAAGGACGAAAGCCGCCAGTTCAAGGACATCAGCGATTCGGGCCGCAAAGAGGGCGCCAAGTCGTCCGGCGGGCAGATCCTCGACGCCTTCGTCTACCACAACTACTCGATTGCCGATGAGCCGGGTTCCGTGCGTCTGGGCAAGCAGGTGGTGAGCTGGGGTGAAAGTACCTTCATCGGTGGCGGCATCAACTCGATCAACCCGATCGACGTGTCTGCGTTCCGTCGTCCGGGTGCCGAGATCAAGGAAGGCCTGATTCCGGTCAACATGTTCTATGTGTCCCAGAGCCTGACCGAAAACCTTTCGGCCGAGGCGTTCTATCAACTGGAATGGGACCAGACTGTCGTCGACAACTGCGGCACGTTCTTCTCGCAACCGGACATCGTGGCCGACGGTTGCAACGACAACCTGCGCGTGCTGAACAAGCGTTCACAAATCCCGGCCATCGCTTTGGGGCCGTTGGCCGCCAACGGTGTCAACGTCAACGAAGAAGGTGTTCTGGTTCGCCGTGGTCCGGATCGCGATGCCCGTGACAGCGGTCAATGGGGCGCATCGTTCAAGTACATGTACGAACCGCTCGACACCGAGTTCGGCGCCTACTTCATGAACTACCACAGCCGTGCGCCGATCTTCAGCGCCACCGGTGCGCCTCAATCGGTCTACAACACGGCGCGCGCGCTGCCGGGGCCGTTTGCCGCACTCGCACCACTGCTGGTGGCGGGTAACTCGAACTACTTCATTGAATACCCTGAGGACATTCGTCTCTACGGTCTGAGCTTCTCCACCACCCTGCCTACCGGTACGGCGTGGAGCGGTGAGATCAGCTACCGTCCGAACGCGCCGGTACAACTGAACTCCACCGACATTCTGTTCGCCGGTGTGCGTCCGATCGGCGGCGCACTGACCAACGCTTCGATACTCAATGGCGTGCCGGGTCAGGATCTGCACGGTTACGAGCGCAAGGAGATCACCCAGATTCAGACAACGTTCACGCACTTCTTCGATCAGGTCATGGGCGCCAGCCGTCTGACCCTCGTAGGTGAAGTCGGCGCGACCTACGTCGGCGGCCTGGAAAGCCGTTCCGACAAGCGTTACGGCCGCGATCCGGTGTATGGCCCGGGTGAGTTGCCGGCCACTGGCGGCGTCAATACCTGCGCCAACATTCTCAACGCCAGCACCATCAATGGCGCCGGGCCGGGTTCGCCGCAGAACAACCGCAGCCGCAATTGCGACAACGATGGTTTCACCACGTCGATGTCCTGGGGCTATCGCGGTCGGGCGATCTGGGAATACAACGACGTCTTTGCCGGTGTGAACCTCAAGCCGAACGTGGCCTGGTCCCACGACGTCAGCGGTTACTCGCCAGGCCCTGGCGGCAACTTCGAGGAAGGTCGCAAGGCCGTCAGCCTCGGTGTCGATGCCGAGTACCAGAACACCTACACCGCGAGCCTGGCTTACACCAACTTCTTCGACGGCAAGTACACCACTGTGGATGATCGCGACTTCGTTGCGCTCAGCTTCGGCGTGAACTTCTAAGCACTGCATTTCAGGACGAACGAATTTATGAAAATAACAAAGAGTCTGTTCCACGCCGGTGTTCTGGGCCTGTCGCTGCTGGCGACCGGTGTCATGGCCGCAGTGCCTGCTGCCGAAGCCGACAAGCTGGGCAAGAGCCTGACCCCGATGGGCGCCGAAATGGCCGGCAATGCCGATGGTTCGATCCCGGCCTGGAAGCCGCTGCCGAAGAATGCCGGCAGCGTCGACAGCAAGGGTTTCCTGTCCAACCCTTACGCCAGTGAGCAACCGCTGTTCACCATCACAGCGAAGGATGTCGACAAGTACAAGGACAAGCTCGCGCCGGGCCAGTACGCGATGTTCAAGCGCTACCCGGACACCTTCAAGATGCCGGTCTACCCATCCCATCGCGGCGCGACCGTGCCGGATGACGTGTTTGCCGCCATCAAGAAGAACGCCACCACCACCAACCTGGTCTCCGGCGGCAACGGTCTGGAAAACTTCGACACGGCGGTGCCGTTCCCGATTCCGAAAAGCGGCGTGGAAGTCATCTGGAACCACATCACCCGCTATCGCGGTGGCAGCGTGACTCGTCTGGTGACCCAGGCGACGCCACAACCGAACGGCTCGTTCAGCCTGGTGTACTTCCAGGACCAGTTCGTGTTCCGCGACAAGATGAAGGACTACGACCCGAAAAACCCGGGCAACATCCTGTTCTACTTCAAGCAGAAAGTGACCGCGCCGGCACGTCTGGCCGGTGGTGTGCTGCTGGTGCACGAGACCCTCGACCAGGTGAAGGAGCCACGTTCGGCGTGGGTCTACAACGCCGGTCAGCGTCGCGTGCGCCGTGCGCCACAAGTGTCCTATGACGGCCCAGGTACTGCGGCGGACGGCCTGCGTACCTCCGACAACCTCGACATGTTCAACGGTGCTCCGGATCGCTACGACTGGAAGCTCGAAGGCAAGAAAGAGATGTACATCGCTTCCGACAGCTACAAGCTCGACGATCCGAAACTCAAATACACCGACATCATCAAGGCTGGCCATATCAATCAGGACCTTGCCCGTTACGAGTTGCGCCGCGTCTGGCACGTGGTTGCAACCCTGAAGGAAGGTCAGCGCCACATCTACGCCAAGCGTGACTTCTACATCGACGAAGACACCTGGCAAGCTGCCGTGATCGATCACTACGACGGTCGTGGTCAGCTGTGGCGTGTAGCCGAGGCGCATGCCGAGGACTACTACGACAAGCAAGTGCCGTGGTACGCCCTGGAAACCCTCTACGACCTGCAGTCCGGCCGCTACCTGGCACTGGGCATGAAGAACGAAGAGAAACAGGCGTATGACTTCGGCTTCACTGCGACCACCAGCGATTTCACCCCGGCCGCTCTGCGTCAGGACGGTGTTCGCTAAACCGCTGTAAACGCGAGGCCGCATCCTCGTGAAAACGCCCCGACTGGTTCGGGGCGTTTTTTTGCCTGTAGTCTTTTTGTAGCCATTTGTAGCAGCAACCTTCATAACCGGTTCGTTTAAGGCTAGTCTGCGGACATCTGCAACGCCGCCAACAGCAATTCGAACAAGAGCCGGCCATGACTGATCTGTCCCCACTTCCGGGTCCCGCAAGCGTTGCCGTCGCGGCACTGGACGGGCGTTTTTTTCGCCCGCCGCTGCCTGACGGATACGTCTTGCGACCACGCCTTTGCGAGCGTCTGCAGGCCGGGCTCGGCGGGCGGCTGTTGCTGGTCAGCGCGCCTGCCGGGTTTGGCAAGAGTTCGCTGGCGGTGGAATTCTGCCAAAGTCTGCCGGCGCACTGGCAGAGCCTTTGGCTGGGTTTGAGCCCGCGTGACAGCGACCCCGGGCGGTTTCTCGAGCGCTTGCTCGAAGGCTTGCAGGATTACTTTCCGCAACTGGGCAGCCGCGCACTGGGCCTGCTGAAGATGCGTCAGCGCCATCAGCCGTTTGCTTTCGAAGAATGGCTCGACGGCTTGCTCGATGAGCTGGCGCTGCACCTCGATCCGGCAACGCCGCTATTGCTGGTTCTCGACGATTACCATCTCGCCCAAGGGCCGGTGCTCGACCGTTGCCTGCAATTTTTCCTCAATCATTTGCCCGATGGCTTGCTGGTCATGGTCACCAGTCGGCAGCGTCCGGACTGGCATCTGGCGCGCCTGCGCCTGTCGCGGCAACTGCTGGAGCTGCATGAACAGGACCTGCGCCTGACCCATGACGAAGCCTTGACCCTGCTCGATCGCCACAGCACATCACTGCGCGGCGAGGCTCTGGAAAACCTGATCCAGCGCAGCGAAGGCTGGGTCGCCGGGCTGCGTTTCTGGCTGCTGGCGGTTTCCGAGGCCGGCAGCGACGCGGCATTGCCGCAAGCACTTAATGGCGGGGAAGGGCTGATCCGCGACTATCTCCTTGAAGAAGTCATTGATTGCCTGCCCGCCGAAGTCCAGGCGTTTCTCTACGATACCGCCCCGCAGGAACGCTTCTGCAGCGAGTTGTGCGATGCCGTTCGTGAAGCCCATGACAGTGCCGAGATTCTGCGTTTCCTGCTCGCGCATCAGGTATTTCTGGTGCCGCTAGATGAACATGGGCACTGGTATCGCTATCACCATCTGTTTTCGGATTTGTTGCGCAGTCGGCCGATTGCTCAAGCCATGGTGCCCACCGCAACACTGCATCTGCGTGCCTGCCGCTGGTTCAATGCTCAAGGCTTGCTCGACGAAGCAGTGGAGCAGGCCTTGCGTGCCGGCCACCTCGACGTCGCGGCGAATCTGGTGCAAAACCTCTCCGAAGAGCAACTGCTCGCCGAGCAAAATGTCGGCATGTTGCTGCGCTGGAAGATGGACTTGCCCGACAGCCTGCTGATCAGTACGCCGCGCCTGATCGTCCTCTACAGCTGGGCGCTGGGGTTGGCCTGTCAGCTCGATGCGGCCGAAGAACTCTCAAGCCACTTGAGCCGTTTCCTGCCAGCGCCGTCCGCCACGGCGCAAAAATCGATGCTGGCGCAATGGCTGGCGCTGAGCGGGATCATCGCCCGCGGTCGCGGCCACCGTGAGTTGACCCTCAGGTATTGCACTGAAGCACTGGAGAGCCTGCCCGCCAAACGCTACGGTCAACGGCTGATGTGTTTATCGACACTGTCCAATCTGGCGATTGCCGACGGTGATCTGTGGCGCGCTCGCGGCCTGAACCGCGAATCCCTTGAACTGGCGCAACGCGTCGGCAACCCGTTGTTCGAAGCGTTGGCACATTACGACCGTGCCCGCGTGTTGCAGGCACGCGGCGAAATCCTCCGCGCGCTGGATGAAGTGCATCAAGGGCTGGAACGCCTGCGCGGCTTGTCGCCGCAACGCCTGTACGCGGTGCGGGCACGGCTGACCTTGTACGAAGGTTTTTTGCTGGCGATGCGCTTGCAGTCGCAAGCTGCACGCGTGCGTCTGCTGGCCGGTATCGGCGAGGCGCGGGCCTGTCGCGATATCAGCGTATTGATCGGTCACTGCGTGATCGCCCGCCTGGATGGCGCAAGCGGCGAGTTCGCCAAGGCTTTCGCCGAACTGGCGGAAGCCGAACGGTTGATGCACATCTGGGACGTACCGCCCATTTACTATCTGGCGATGATCACCCTGGTCAAATGCGAGCTGTGGCTGGCGCAGGGCCGCACCGATCTGGCCGAAGCCTGGCTGGCGCGACTGGGCCAGACCTACACTGGCGAACGCGCCGCCGCACCACCGGAATTTCATCCACAGCTGCCATTGCACGTTGAACTGCAACAGGCACTGCTCGATATGATCCAGGGGCAACCGATGCTCGCCGAAGGGCGGCTGAACGTGCTGCATGAAAACGGCCAGCAAACCGGGCGCCAGTTGCTGAGTGTGATGGCATTGACGCAGAAGGTCGCGTTGCTGCTGGCGGCTGGACGCGAGCCGGAAGCGCGCAAGGCGTTGAGCCAGGCACTGGAAGCTGCGGCCGGGGGCGTGCTGCAACCGTTCGATGCGTTGATGAAAGGACATGCAGACTGGTTACGCGGGCAGCTACAGGCTTCACCAGCGTTGGCGGGCCAACAGTTACTGGAACACTGCCCATCTGCCACAACCCGTCCAGCCGCCGAGTTCGCGACCACCGAACAACTCAGCAGCCGGGAAATGGCGGTGTTACGCCTGATCGCCCAAGGCTGCTCGAATCAGGAGATCAGCGAGCAGTTGTTCATTTCGTTGCATACGGTGAAAACCCACGCCAGCCATATCAACAGCAAGTTGGGGGTTGAGCGGCGGACGCAGGCCGTCGCTCGGGCGAAAGAAATTGGTGTGTTGTAGTATCACTCTTTGAAGGATATATCGTCTTTAAATGTGCTTGGTATTGCATATTCTCCGAGGATTGAAAGTGTATCCTGCGCCAATATCTGTCCCTCTTTCTGTAAAAGTGTTACGTCCACAGTAGCACTGACGGGGTCGAAGGCTATTTCGCAGTAAGTGGTAATTCTAACGTTTGTAGGTTGCCCAAGCACTTTCCAGTATATAACCGAAGCCAGGATTGCAATGTCTGCCAGACTGCGGAAATCGGGTTTGTTCTGAGCTACTTCGTATAGCGCTGTCAGGTTTTGTAGTTTTTGATCTCGATCACTACACATCCACATGTTTATATAAAATTTTGTGGCAATGCATAGCTGGCTGCAAGCCCTGCCGTCACTTGTAAGAGTCTGATGATGAGTTTGTAGAAGCTCATGCAGTGGAGTTGCAATGGATATGGGAAACAGGTGGTTGGTGAATTTTGTAAAGGGAATAGAAAAGATATGTACGGCAGACGGTGATTCTGAGAGTTTTGGTGCATATTCGATTAAAGTTTGAGCGAGCCTCAGTAGACTTTTCTGATCATTAGCCACAATTGCTACTTCGACAAGACGATCAATCATTAACAAGCAAGCAAGGCTGATTTTGTCCGGGCAATCATTCATCACTAACCCGCCTACCTCTTTCTGACACTCATAAGCGCGCTCTGTCTCTCCTTTTATCAAATAGGCCTTCTGGATCATAAGTTTCAGTTTGACTTGTGCTTCAGCTGCGTGTATCGGACTTTCCATGCGTAAGCGAGCGCGACGGGCTTCTTTCTCAAGTGACAACAATAAGTCACATTGTTCGAGCTTTATGTAGCATAGGCACGTGTTGAGAAATGTCCATGCCAACAGATTTTTTGCCCTCTGATCGAGGTTTTTTGCAGTGGAAAATTTGATGGCTGCGTTCGCCATTTGATTGGCGAACTTGTCGGCAAGCAGTTCAAAGGTTTTATCGATGAACTTTTCTTCGCTGAGGCTTGGCTCCGATATTAATTCGGCAACGTCGTGGATTAGTTTTATCCCCATGGATGTGACTTCTGCTGACGCGCCAAAATGTTCATATAGCACTTGAGAGGAGTCGAAAACCTCTTGAAGCAAATCTGTGTCTCGTCTCTTCAATGCATCCGATGCCGACTCAAGCAACGCGTCTGCCCAGGAAAGTTCAAATCGATCGACGGTGATACTTTTTATTTCCTGAAGATAACCAGGCGCTTCGCGAACAATTTTTTCGTACGCCTCAAGGGCTTCACGAGTGCCAGGGTTTTGCCGTGCAAACACAAGCAAGCTTTTCAGGTGGCGAAACGCAATTTCTCGATTAGAAGCGAAATGCTCTTTGAGGTTGCGAAGAGTGTTGAACAATAGTTTAAATTGCGTGGCGCTGGGTTTTGCTTTGGCAATACGGATTTGAGAGTTGAGGAGAAGTCTGGCCAATTCCGTAAGAATTTTCGACGTTCCAGGTTGCTGCGAATGGGCTATCGAAGTGACTGTTGTCAAAGCCCGGACATATCCATCTGGTGAAGTCGTGGTGTTTTTCAGTTCTTCCAGAGTGCCAATAAGGCGGGCAGCGGAAATATTCCAGGCGGTAGTTAATAGCTTTTTTAATGATGAATCTTCTAACTCTTGCAGGGCAGCATCTGGCTCGAAAAACACGCGAGGTCGCCACAATTCATCCAGATAAAACTCTCCGATCAAGTCTGGTTGCAATGCGCCATTCACGGCGCAGAGCCCCACGACACGCTTCATGCATACTTGAAATGTGGTTTCTGCTACTAGTTGTTTAAGCTCTAAAGCTACTTGCGAATAGCGCTCACGCACTATCGCCATCACCTGCTCATCATCGCTTACTTCTTCAATAGACGGAATTTTGAGTTTTCCCGTGTCTTTGTCTTCGATCAAAAGCAGTTTAGGGGTTTCGCCGGAACAATTAGAAACGATGATCCGATGATTTCCCTGCGGCAATGGATTGCCTCTCAATAGAGTATTCAATGCAATAATTTTTTTAACAGAGTCGAACTCTGAATCATCACTGCACAGTTCTTTCCAGCGACGTATTTCGCGTTGCAGAACTGGTTGCAGCAATTTATGTAAAGGTGGTACCTCCAGAATTTTCGGTTGCCGCGAGAAAGCCGCGGCTACTAGCCCTATTAGCAGGGGGCGCCCTTCAGTGATCGTAGCGACCTGTTTCCAGAATTCTGATTCAGCGGAGGGCAAGAACGGTAACGCTTGCGGTCCTCCGGTTTTTAGCCATTCAGCTGTCAGCTCGGGAATGAAGTTTGCCAGGCTCTTTAATTGTAAGGAGGCCTTGAATTGGTTGTTCATGATCATGGCGTTTGCAGGCGAGTTCGCCCCAATCAATATATTCCACCATTCTTCGGTAGCTCCTGATTCTCGCTCTAATAGCAGGATTCTAAGTTTGAACTTAAGCGCACTCTTTCTGGCACAGCACTGTTTCAAAAGAGAGTTGAGCGCTTGGGCATCGCGCGCCGCGTAGTCGACAATCAACAGCGCGGAACGTTTCAGGTCGAAAACTTCATCGAGGCTTTTCAGGTCATTCACGCTGAAAAAACCGCAGTACCAGTCCTCGGATTGCGCGAGCGCCAGTTCGTGAGCAAGCCGGCTTTTGCCCATGCCTGCTGAACCACAAATCGTCCACCAGAGGAATAGTCGCTGAGATTCCAGAAACTGGGTCAGTTCAGTCATCTCCTTAGCCCGCCCGGTAAGACGGATTTTGCGCTCCGTGAACATGAACCAATCAGGAGTGAAAGGCTCAACCGGATTATCTGAAGACTCGAGAATCATCAGCCAGGAGGGACGATTAGCCTGTTCACATCCCAGCCGATAGTCGCGAAGGATTTTGACCGCCTTTTCAAGCCTTTCAGGGGCAAGCGTAGCGGCAACTTTCAGCAAGCTTTTGAAGTCTTGAATATCGTTCTTGACGCAGAATACAAGGCGTCCGTCGATCACTTTATCGACGGATGTTTGCGAGTAGCTTTTCTGGCGGTCGGTCAAAATGTAGACGATCAGGCGGTCGTATTGCGTTTCAAGCTTGTGCTGGAAAAATGTGGTTAGGGTTTTATTGACTTTCGTGAGACTCGACGTTGAGGAGATCTGAATAGCGATGCGATTGACGTCGTCGGCCAAGTCAATGGCGGGGAAGTTTTCCTTTTCATGTACGTTGAGATTTCGTAAATGAGGCCAGTCCATGATCACTTGGAACAGTTCCACAAGCACCTTTTCAGCTACGCGATTGATGTCGTACTGCCCCATTGCGGTCGATGAGGAGATCGCCATACTCAGATAGGTGAACTCTGTACGTAACTGCTCGAGTGTTTGAAGATGCATGGCGACAAATCCTTTAAGCCAGTGAGTCTGGAATGGGCATCAACGAAGATGAGATTTTGAATTGAATTGCAAAATGCCAGCATTATTGGAAGATTCTGTGTTCTCGGCAACGTTACGCTTCAGAGTTGCCTCATCCGCTCATTGAAAATAATCTCCCGCGGTCGAATTCAGTTTCCCGAACCGATCGTGTTTGCTTGTTTAGGTAGCTATAAATGAATAGCCAGTCAGCGCTCATCCGCGAAACCTTCCCCGTCGGCCCGCTCCAGTGCAACTGCACCATCATCGGCGATCCGATCACCAAAAAAGCCATCGTCGTCGACCCGGGTGGCAACCCTGACCTGATCATGGCGCGTCTCGAAGCGCATGGCCTGAAAGTCGTCAGCATCATCCACACCCACGCGCATCTTGATCATTTCCTTGCCTCCGGCCAGATGAAAGAGAAAACCGGCGCGACCCTGCATTTGCACAAGGATGACCAGTTTTTGTGGGACAACCTTGAGATGCAGTGCCAGATGTTCGGCGTGCCATACACCCCGGTGCCATCACCGGATCGCTGGCTCAGCGATGACGAAGAACTGGCCTGCGGTTGCGGCGTGGCGCTGCATACGCCGGGTCATACGCCAGGTTCCATGAGCTTTTGGTTTTCCGAGGCTAAGCTGTTGATTGCCGGCGACACGCTGTTTCGTCGCGGCGTAGGGCGCACGGATTTGTGGGGCGGCGATCAGGCGACCATCGTGCGTTCGATCAAGCAGCGGTTGTACACCCTGGACGAAGACGCAATTGTTGTTGCCGGGCATGGTCCGGACACGCGTCTGGGCGATGAGATGCGCGAAAACCCGTTTGTGCGGGCCTAAATATTTTGTCACGAGTATGCGGCGGAATTTTTGTGCATTGTCATGATCCAACGCCCGCAGAGGTCCATTGCCAAACGGCCGCTGCATCACAGAATGCAAAAGTAGGAGCTCTCAATGTTCACCAAGCGTCGTTTGATTATTGTCGCTACTGCCGTGGCCTTGCTGTCCGGCTGCGCCTCGCCCAACCCTTATGACAATCAGGGCCAGGCCGACGGTGGCTCCCAGGGCATGAGCAAAACCGCCAAGTACGGTGGCCTGGGTGCGCTGGCCGGTGCACTGGCGGGTGCCGCCATTGACCATAACAACCGCGGCAAGGGTGCCTTGATCGGTGCCGCTGTGGTGGGTGCTTCGGCAGCCGGTTACGGTTATTACGCCGACAAGCAGGAAGCCAAGCTGCGTGCGAGCATGGCCAACACCGGGGTTGAAGTGCAGCGTCAGGGCGATCAGATCAAGCTGATCATGCCGGGCAATATCACGTTCGCTACCGATTCGGCGAACATCGCTTCGAGCTTCTATCAGCCGCTGAACAATCTGGCCAACTCGTTGAAAGAGTTCAACCAGAACCAGATCGAAATCGTCGGTTACACCGACAGCACCGGCAGCCGTCAGCACAACATGGACCTGTCCCAGCGTCGTGCACAGAGCGTGGCGACTTACCTGACCTCGCAAGGTGTCAGCGGTGCCAACCTGACGGCCCGTGGCGCTGGCCCGGACAATCCGATTGCCAGCAACGGCGACGTCAATGGCCGTGCGCAGAACCGTCGGGTTGAGGTCAATCTGAAGGCGATTCCAGGCCAGCAGTATGGTGGTCAGCAGCAACAGCCGGGTACGGTTCAGCAATATCCGTAACTGAATGCCTGAATGAAGAAATGCCCGATCCTGTGATCGGGCATTTTTTTTGTGTGGCCTGTTAGGGCCTCATCGCGGGCAAGCCCGCTCCCACAGGGTGATGGGGGGAACACAGATTTTGTGTACACCACCAATACCTGTGGGAGCGGGCTTGCCCGCGATGAGGCCATCACTGGCGATACAAATCGGCAGATACAAAAAAGCCCCCGGACAACAACATTGTCCGGGGGCTTTTTGTTTGCAGCGAAGCCTGATTACTTCTTCAAACCATAATGCTCATCGAGCATGCCCGGCGAGTTCGGGGTTTTCGGTGCGTAGTCGCGTGGAGGCTCCTGATCGCGCGGTGGCGTCAGGCGTTCACGCGGTGCCTGCGCTGCGTCGGCGTGCAGGGCGGCGATCAAGCGCTGGCGGGTTTGCTCGTCCAGGGCCAGACGATTGGCGCCCTCGGCGAGGTGATCCTGCACTTCCTGATAGCTCTGGGTCAGCTTCTTGACCAGCATCGCGGTGCTGTTGAAGTGGGTGACCACCTCGTTTTGATAACTGTCGAAACGCTCCTGGATATCATCCAGTTGACGCTGCGTGCGGCTCGGCGCGGCGTTTGGAGCAACGCGCGCGATCAGGAATCCAATGGCGACACCCACAACCAGGGCAAGAGTCGGTAACAACCAAACTAAGAGCGAGTGTTCCACGAGTCCTTCCTCTATAAACGGCTTTGCTTTACGTTAACGGCTCGAACCTGCGCTGTATACCGCGATTCACTCGCAATAGATTGGCACAGACAATTTGCTAGACGAGTCGACCCGATTCGAGGTCACGGAGTTCCTTCCTTGCTGATGCGTGAAACCCCTGTAGTGATTGCCGGCCCAGTCGGCCAAATTGAAGCACTGTACCTGGACAACGAGCAGCCACGCGGCATCGCGCTGATCTGCCATCCGAACCCGGTGCAGGGCGGCACCATGCTCAACAAGGTCGTTTCGACCTTGCAGCGCACCGCGCGCGACGCGGGCCTGATCACTTTGCGCTTCAACTATCGCGGCGTCGGCGCCAGCGAAGGTTCGCATGACATGGGCACCGGTGAAGTCGATGACGCGCAAGCCGCCGCTGCATGGCTGCTGGAAAAGCACCCGAATCTGCCGCTGACGCTGTTCGGTTTTTCCTTCGGCGGATTTGTTGCAGCAAGTCTCGGTGGCCGTCTCGAAGCACAAGGCGTGCAGCTCAAGCACCTGTTCATGGTCGCCCCGGCGGTGATGCGTCTTGGCGAGCAGGATCAACTGCCGCAACACGGCGAACTCACGGTGATCCAGCCAGAAACCGACGAAGTCATCGATCCGCAACTGGTCTACGACTGGTCTGACAAACTCCAGCGCCCCCATGAGCTGCTGAAAGTGGCAGAATGCGGACACTTTTTTCATGGCAAGTTGACCGATCTCAAGGATCTGATCCTGCCGCGTCTTTCGAATTGATTGCAGTCTGACAAGCGATTACCCATGACGAACCGTACCCGCATCCTCACCGGCATCACCACCACCGGCACGCCGCACCTGGGCAACTACGCCGGCGCCATCCGCCCGGCGATCCTCGCCAGTCGCGACAGCAATGCCGATTCGTTCTACTTTCTGGCCGACTACCACGCCCTGATCAAATGCGATGACCCGCTGCGCATTCAGCGCTCGCGTCTGGAAATCGCCGCGACCTGGCTGGCCGGTGGCCTCGACGTCGATCGCGTGACTTTCTACCGCCAGTCCGACATCCCGGAAATCCCTGAACTGACCTGGCTGCTGACCTGCGTTGCCGCCAAGGGCCTGCTCAACCGTGCGCACGCTTACAAGGCCTCGGTAGACAAGAACGTTGAAACCGGTGAAGACCCGGATGCCGGCATCACCATGGGCCTTTACAGCTACCCGGTGCTGATGGCGGCGGACATCCTGATGTTCAACGCGCACAAGGTGCCGGTCGGTCGCGACCAGATCCAGCACGTGGAAATGGCCCGTGATATCGGTCAGCGCTTCAACCACCTGTTCGGCCAGGGGAAAGAGTTTTTCACCATGCCGGAAGCGCTGATCGAGGAAAGTGTGGCCACGCTGCCAGGCCTCGACGGTCGCAAGATGTCGAAGAGCTACGACAACACCATTCCGTTGTTCTCCAGCGCCAAAGAGATGAAGGACGCGATCTCGCGGATCGTCACCGACTCCAAGGCGCCAGGCGAAGCAAAAGATCCAGATAATTCGCACCTGTTCACCCTGTTCCAGGCCTTCGCCACACCAGCGCAGTCCGACGAGTTCCGCAGCGAACTGTTGGGCGGTCTGGGTTGGGGTGAGGCGAAGAACCGTCTGTTCCAGTTACTCGACAACCAACTGGGCGAAGCGCGCGACAAGTATCACCAGTTGATCGAACGTCCGGCAGACCTGGAAGACATCCTGCAGATCGGCGCGAAAAAGGCCCGTGCCGTGGCGACGCCGTTCCTCAACGAGCTGCGCGAAGCCGTTGGCCTGCGCTCCTTCGTCAATCAGGTGCAAGTCGCTGCGACCACCAAGAAGAAAGCCGCCAAAGCCGCCCGCTTTGTCAGCTTCCGTGAAGACGACGGCAGTTTCCGTTTCCGTCTGCTGGCGGCCGATGGCGAGCAACTGCTGCTGTCGCGTAACTTCGCCGACGGCAAAACCGCGGGTCAGGTGACCAAGCAACTGCAATCCGGCCAGCCGCTGGACGTGCGCAGCGAAGACCTGAGCTTCAGCGTGTGGCTGGAAGGCGAGTGCGTCGGCGACAGCCCGGCATTCGCCGACGTTGCTGCACGGGACGCAGCCATCGAGGCTCTGCGCCTCGCGCTGACACCGGTTCAGGAATAATCAACGGGCCGGCCCGACCAAGGGCCGATTGCCATTCCCACGGGCCGTCGCTACAGTGACGGCCCGTTTTTGTTGCCTTGCTAACGAATTATGACGCCCCTAGAACGATACCAAGCTGATCTGAAACGCCCGGACTTCTTCCATGATGCCGCGCAGGAAACTGCTGTGCGTCATTTGCAGCGCCTGTACGAGGACCTGATCGCCGCCGATCAGAACAAGCCGGGCTTGCTGAGCAAACTGTTTGGCAAAAAGGATCAGACGCCGGTCAAGGGCCTGTATTTCTGGGGCGGCGTGGGTCGCGGCAAGACTTACCTGGTCGACACCTTCTTCGAAGCGCTGCCGTTCAAGGAAAAGACCCGCACCCACTTCCACCGCTTCATGAAGCGTGTGCACGAAGAGATGAAGACCCTCGGCGGCGAGAAAAACCCGCTGACCATCATCGCCAAGCGTTTTGCGACTGAATCGCGGGTGATCTGCTTCGATGAATTCTTCGTCTCCGACATCACCGACGCCATGATTCTCGGCACGCTGATGGAAGAACTGTTCAAAAACGGCGTGACCCTGGTCGCGACCTCGAACATCGTTCCGGACGGTCTGTACAAGGACGGCCTGCAACGTGCGCGCTTCCTGCCAGCGATCGCGCTGATCAAGCAGAACACCGAGATCGTCAACGTCGACAGCGGCGTCGATTACCGTTTGCGTCACCTCGAACAAGCGGAACTGTTCCACTACCCGCTCGACGAAGCCGCTCACGAGAGCTTGCGCAAGAGCTTCAAGGCGCTGACGCCAGAATGCACAGCAGCCGTCGAGAACGACGTGCTGATGATCGAGAACCGTGAAATTCGTGCGTTGCGCACTTGCGATGATGTGGCCTGGTTCGACTTCCGTGAACTGTGCGACGGTCCTCGCAGCCAGAACGACTACATCGAACTGGGCAAGATTTTCCACGCCGTGCTGCTCAGCGGTGTCGAACAGATGAGCGTCACCACCGACGACATCGCACGCCGCTTCATCAACATGGTCGACGAATTCTACGACCGTAACGTCAAGCTGATCATTTCTGCTGAAGTCGAGCTGAAGGATCTGTACACCGGCGGACGTTTGAACTTCGAGTTCCAGCGCACGCTGAGCCGTCTGCTGGAGATGCAATCGCACGAATTCCTGTCGCGGGCGCACAAGCCTTAAACAGCGTTCGGCAAATGAAAAGGGCCTGCAATTGCAGGCCCTTTTTTATGCACTTAGGATCTTCCCTGTGGGAGCGAGCCTGCTCGCGAAAGCGGTGTGTCAGCCAACAATCGTGTTGAATGTAAAACCGAATTCGCGAGCAGGCTCGCTCCCACATTGGAATTTCGCTGTTGCGCCTAGGTTATGCAGCCTGCTGAAACTGCTGCCGATACTGGTTCGGCGACAGCTCGGTGTGCTGGCGGAACAGCCGCGCAAAGAAGCTCGCATCGTCGTAACCGACTTCATAACTGATGGTCTTGATGCTCTTGCGGCTGCCGGACAGCAAGCCTTTGGCTGTCTCGATGCGCAGGCGTTGCAGGTAGTGCAACGGTTTGTCGCCGGTGGCGGTCTGGAAGCGGCGCATGAAATTGCGGATGCTCATGCCGTGCTCGCGGGCCACATCTTCGAAGCGAAACTTGTCGGCGAAATGCTCTTCGAGCCAGTGCTGTATCTGCAGGATGATCACGTCCTGATGCAGCTTCTGACCGCCGAAACCGATACGTCCCGGCGAATAGCTGCGCTGCACTTCATAGAGGATGTCGCGGGCTACGGCTTGCGCCACGTTGGCGCCGCAGAAGCGCTCGATCAGGTAGATGTAGAGGTCGCAGGCCGAAGTAGTGCCGCCGGCGCAGTACAGATTGTCGGCGTCGGTCAGGTGTTTGTCCTGATTGAGATAAACCTTCGGGAAGCGCTCGGCGAATGCATTGAAGAAACGCCAGTAGGTGGTCGCTTCCTTGCCATTGAGCAGACCGGCCTCGGCCAGCCAGAACACCCCGGTGGCCTCCCCGCAGAGCACGGCGCCGCGCGCATGTTGCTCGCGCAGCCATGGCAGGACTTGTGGGTAACGGCTGCACAACGTGTCGAAATCGTCCCAGAACGCCGGAAGGATAATCACGTCGGCGTTTTCCAGGCCGCCGTCCACCGGCATTACCACGTCACTGAAGCTGTTCACCGGTTTGCCGTCAGGGCTGACCAGGCGCGTTTCGAACGCCGGTGTCAGGCCGTGGCCCAGTTGTTTGCCGTAACGCAGGCTGGCCAGATGGAAGAAATCCTTGGCTTGCATGAGAGTGGAGGCGAAAACCCGGTCGATAGCCAGGATGCTGACGCGCCGCAAGGGCGTGGAGACTTGCTTAGACATAATTCAACTTTTGTTTTGTTTTTATAAGGGAAAGTGGTCACCAGACGGCTGGATCGTCTTATTTTTTGTCGGATGTGTCCAGTGTCCTGTATCGGAGGTGAGGCTTAGTCTCTGAAGGTCACATCCCTCCAACAAGAAAGAAAGGTGCCGCATGATCCCCAGAACCTTGTTCAGCTCCGAGCACGAATTGTTCCGCGACAGCGTACGAACCTTCCTCGAAAAAGAGGCCGTGCCGTTCCATGCTCAGTGGGAGAAACAAGGCCATATCGACCGCAAGCTGTGGAACAAGGCAGGGGAGGCGGGGATGCTCTGCTCGCATCTGCCGGAAGAGTACGGCGGGCTGGGGGCGGACTTTCTTTACAGCGCGGTGGTGATTGAAGAGGTCGGTCGACTGGGCTTGACCGGGATCGGTTTCTCGCTGCATTCGGACATCGTTGCGCCCTACATCCTGCATTACGGCAGTGAAGCGCTGAAGCACAAATACCTGCCGAAACTGGTCTCGGGCGAAATGGTCACGGCGATTGCCATGACCGAACCGGGTGCTGGCTCCGATCTGCAGGGAGTCAAGACCACCGCCGTGCTGGACGGTGATGACTATGTGATCAACGGTTCGAAAACCTTCATCACTAACGGCTTTCTCGCCGATCTGGTGATCGTCGTCGCCAAGACCGATCCGAAGGCTGGCGCGAAGGGCACCAGCCTGTTTCTGGTCGAGGCGAATACGCCGGGCTTCGAGAAGGGCAAGCGCCTGGAGAAGGTCGGAATGAAGGCTCAGGACACGTCGGAATTGTTCTTCCTGGACGTGCGTGTGCCGAAGGAGAACCTGTTGGGTCAGGCCGGGGCAGGGTTTGCCTATCTGATGCAGGAACTGCCGCAGGAGCGTCTGACCGTGGCGATCGGTGGGCTGGCTTCAGCCGAGGCTGCGCTGAAGTGGACGCTCGATTACACCCGTGATCGCAAGGCGTTCGGCAAGGCAATTGCCGACTTCCAGAACACCCGCTTCAAGCTGGCGGAAATGGCCACGGAGATTCAGATCGGCCGCGTGTTCGTCGACAAATGTCTGGAACTGCACCTGCAAGGCAAGCTCGATGTGCCGACGGCGGCGATGGCCAAGTATTGGGGCACCGACCTGCAATGCAAAGTGCTCGACGAATGCGTGCAGTTGCATGGCGGTTACGGCTTCATGTGGGAATACCCGGTAGCCCGGGCGTGGGCGGATGCGCGGGTGCAGCGGATTTATGCCGGGACCAATGAAATCATGAAGGAGATCATTGCGCGTTCGCTGTAG
Source organism: Pseudomonas sp. NPDC087598 (assembly GCF_044743525.1). NCBI lineage: Bacteria > Pseudomonadati > Pseudomonadota > Gammaproteobacteria > Pseudomonadales > Pseudomonadaceae > Pseudomonas > Pseudomonas sp. NPDC087598. The sequence goes on from NZ_JBIUWQ010000069.1 coordinate 29,321, forward strand.
GTTTTCGGCGGCTGGTTAGACCGCTATCGCGAGCAGGCTCACTCCTACAGGGGAGCGCATTCCAAAATGTGGGAGTGAGCCTGCTCGCGAAGCTTTTAGCGGCTGATCACGGTGCGGGGTTCGGATGATCCTTGTGAATCGCCTCGATCCCCGCCAGCACTTCATCGGAAAGTTTCAAGTCAAAACTGGCAATGTTGCTGTCCAGTTGCTCAAGCGTCGTCGCACCAATGATGTTGCTGGTGACGAACGGTTGCTGAGTGACAAAGGCCAGTGCCATTTGCGCCGGATCGAGACCGTGTTCACGCGCCAGCGCGACATAACGGCTGCACGCGGCTTCCGATTGCGCATTGAAATAGCGGCTGAAGCGGCTGTAGAGGCTCAGACGACCTTTTGGCGGACGCGCACCACCTTCGTATTTGCCCGACAGGAAACCGAACGCCAGCGGCGAATAGGCAAGCAAACCGCACTGTTCGCGGATGGCGATTTCCGCCAGGCCGACTTCAAAGCTGCGGTTTAGCAGGTTGTAGGGATTCTGGATCGACACCGCACGCGGCCAGCCACGGGCTTCGGCCAAGGCGAGGAAGCGCATGGTGCCCCACGGTGTCTCGTTGGACAGGCCGATGTGGCGAATCTTGCCGGCCTTCACCTGTTCATCGAGCGCTTCCAGGGTGTCTTCGAGCGGGGTGAGGTTGGCTTCGATCTTGTGCTTGTAGCCCAGTTGTCCGAAAAAATTGGTGCTGCGCTCAGGCCAGTGCAATTGATAAAGATCGATGTAGTCGGTCTGTAAACGTTTGAGGCTGGCATCCACCGCTTCGGTGATGTGCTGGCGGTTGTGGCGCAGGTTTTTGTCGCGGATGTAGTCGATGGTGTTGCCGGGGCCGGCGATCTTGCTGGCGAGGATCCAGTCGGCGCGGTCGCCGCGACTTTTGAAGTAATTGCCGATGTAGCGCTCGGTGGTGGCGTAGGTTTCGGCTTTCGGCGGCACCGGATACATTTCGGCGGTGTCGATGAAATTGATCCCGGCCTCTTTGGCCCGTTCAATCTGCGCGAAAGCTTCAGCTTCAGTGTTTTGCTCGCCCCAGGTCATGGTGCCGAGGCAGATTGCACTCACGTTCAGGTCGGTACGGCCTAGCTGGCGATAGTCC
>NZ_JBIUWQ010000070.1:0-22351 GCF_044743525.1 Pseudomonas sp. NPDC087598
GCGAGAAACTCAGCGAACTGGGCGACGGGCATCGAGCCCAGGTCAGCACCTTCTCGAGTCCGCACAGCGACAGTCTGCATCTCGACTTCCTTATCTCCGATAACCAAAAGATAGGGAACCTTGAGCAAAGTATGCTCGCGGATTTTAAAGCCGATCTTTTCATTTCTCAAGTCGGACTTGGCACGAAATCCGCTTTCGTTGAGAGTTTTTTCTACTTCTGCAACAAAATCTGCCTGTTTATCAGTGATATTCATGATCACCGCCTGGGTTGGCGCGAGCCACGCAGGGAATGCACCTTCGTAGTGCTCGATCAAAATCCCGACGAAACGCTCGAAGGAACCGAGGATCGCGCGGTGCAACATCACCGGGTGTTTGCGGCTGTTGTCTTCAGAGACGTATTCAGCGCCCAAACGGACAGGCAGGTTAAAATCGAGCTGCAAGGTACCACATTGCCAGACGCGACCGAGGCAATCTTTCAGCGAGAACTCGATCTTCGGGCCGTAGAATGCACCCTCACCCGGCTGCAGATCGTATGGCAGGCCCGCAGAATCAAGGGCTGCAGCGAGTGCCGCTTCAGCGCGATCCCACAGTTCGTCGGAACCGACGCGTTTTTCCGGACGAGTGGACAGTTTCATTTCGACATCGGTAAAACCGAAGTCGCGATAAACGTCCATGGTCAGCTTGATGAATGCAGCGGACTCGGCCTGCATCTGCTCTTCGGTGCAGAAGATGTGGGCGTCATCCTGAGTGAACGCACGCACACGCATGATGCCGTGCAACGCACCCGACGGCTCGTTACGGTGGCAGGCACCGAACTCGGCCAGACGCATTGGCAGCTCGCGGTAGCTCTTCAGACCCTGATTGAACACCTGCACGTGGCATGGGCAGTTCATCGGCTTGATGGCGTAATCGCGGTTTTCCGACTGTGTAGTGAACATGTTGTCGGCGTAGTTGGCCCAGTGCCCGGATTTCTCCCACAGGCTACGGTCAACCACTTGCGGCGTCTTGATCTCGAGATAGCCGTTGTCGCGCTGGATCTTGCGCATGTACTGCTCGAGCACCTGGTACAGAGTCCAGCCGTTCGGGTGCCAGAACACCATGCCCGGGGATTCTTCCTGGGTGTGGAACAGGCCAAGACGCTTGCCGATCTTGCGGTGATCGCGCTTTTCAGCTTCTTCGATGCGCTGGATGTAAGCCGCCAGCTGCTTCTTGTCTGCCCAAGCGGTGCCGTAAACGCGCTGCAACTGCTCGTTTTTGGCGTCGCCGCGCCAGTAGGCGCCCGACAGCTTGGTCAGTTTGAAGGATTTCAGGAAACGAGTGTTCGGCACGTGCGGACCGCGGCACATGTCGACGTATTCTTCGTGATAGTACAGGCCCATCGCCTGCTCGTTCGGCATGTCCTCGACCAGGCGCAGCTTGTAGTCTTCGCCACGGGCCTTGAACACTTCGATCACTTCGGCGCGCGGAGTGACCTTCTTGATAACGTCGTAATCTTTCTCGATCAGCTGCTGCATGCGCTGTTCGATGGCGGCCATGTCGTCCGGAGTAAAAGGACGCTCGAAGGCGATGTCATAATAGAAGCCTTCATCGATGACCGGCCCGATCACCATTTTGGCAGTCGGGTACAACTGCTTGACCGCATGGCCAACCAGGTGGGCGCAAGAGTGGCGAATGATCTCCAGCCCCTCTTCATCCTTTGGCGTGATGATTTGCAGCGTAGCGTCGCTGTCGATGATGTCGCTGGCGTCAACCAGCTTGCCATTGACCTTGCCGGCCAGGGTGGCTTTGGCCAGACCGGCACCAATGGATGCGGCGACCTCGGCTACTGAAACCGGGTGATCGAATGAACGTTGACTGCCGTCGGGAAGAGTAATAGTTGGCATGGCGCCTCCTCTCCTAGTGGTGACCCCTACCAAAGGTCACGTGGGTTGGGATGAGCCAGTACAAGATCCGATCCAGGCCATTCAATGACGAACGCCTGCCTTACAGCGGCAGGAGCCTTGCGGCCAACCGGAAAACCGAACCAGAGTGACTGGGATTCAAATCAGAATATTTCGCACGCTGACCGCAGCCGGGACAGAAAGTCATCCGGTGCCTGTAAACGCTTGAGCCCGGCATGCTAGCACAGATGAGTGGTCATCGATGCGCAGGATTAGAGGCAATGACGATTTGCCCATTTTTGCGGCACAAAGTGAACTTGGCATGTACGCTTTGCCTCAAATAGGCTGAGAATCGTCGCCGATATCAATCCAAGGAGTTTCAGAAATGCGCCTTATCCGACTTTTTGCCTTCGCCGCCCCCCTGGCATTGCTGCTGCCACTGAGCGCTCACGCGGCGTGGCCTGCGGGCGTCAAAGCCCAATACATGGATGACTGCACCAAAGCTGCCAGCCAAAGCGTCAACCCAACCGTCGCCAAACAGCACTGCACCTGCGGCGCCGATGTCCTGGAGAAGAAATTCACCACGCAAGAGATCGCGCAACTGATGGACAAGAACACTCCACCAAGCGGTGAACTGGGCCAGCGCGCACTGAAAGAAATCTCGGTTTGCCGCGTTCAGAAATAAGGTCGATTCGCTGAATTTTGCAGCGCTTAAGAGGCTGAAAACAGCGAAAAAGAAGCTGAATCCGATATTTTACGAAGGATTTATAGCTTTTTTTACAGCCTCGTTTTTCAGCTTGAAGCCCCGCAAACCGGGGCCTGCAGACATTTCAGACATCGAAATGAATGCAATATGAAAGCAAACAGCACGTCCGGGGGGCTACCAAAGCGAACATTTCGACTATGATACCCGGGTGTGCCCAGTTGGCCTGAGCAGCACAGTACTGAAAAATATATGTTTCTTGGAGATACACCATGTCTAATCGCCAAACCGGCACCGTTAAGTGGTTCAACGATGAAAAAGGCTTCGGCTTCATCACTCCTCAAGGTGGCGGTGACGACCTGTTCGTACACTTCAAAGCTATCGAATCCGACGGTTTCAAAAGCCTGAAAGAAGGCCAGACCGTTTCCTTCGTGGCTGAGAAAGGCCAAAAGGGTATGCAAGCTGCACAGGTTCGCCCAGAGTAATTTCTCGGCGCACTAAAAAAACCCCGTCCATGTGACGGGGTTTTTTATGCCTGTAACAAAAGCGCTCGGCGATCAGCCGCAGTTGACACGAGTAACCACCAGGCCGTTGTCGGTGTTCAGGTTCAGGCGGTCAGAGCGGTATTCCAGAGTGATCATGTCATCGGGCTTGAGGAAGCGTGCGTTTTGCGCACCGGCTTTCGCTCGGGCCTGCTCCAACAATGCGGGCGAAGCTTTCTTGCCAATGGCGAACTCCGCTGCCGTCGCTTCACAGCGGCTACCAGCTTCTGGTGCCACGGGATCCTTTGCCGACTCGCTGGAGGTCGTACTGCAACCGGCCAACATGGCAGCGGCCATAAGTGCACCCAGTGTCGCGAACTTCAAAGGCATGAAGCCTCCTTTCTTTCAAATGATTAAGCTGAGATCGTGCGACCGCCAATGCGGCGTTTGGTTTCATGACAAATGCCATCACTCTGCCCCACGACCGGAAAAACGCCGAGTGTGCCTGAGCAGCACTCGCCCTTTCATCAATCAATCGTGACTGAATATTAACGAGTTCAGTAAACGTCGATGTAGTCGTAAGGTGGATTCGGCCAGTTGTCTTTGAGCGCATTGAAAATCTGCATCACCCACACCTCGTCGCTGGCCGCGACATTTCCCACGTAGCCCGAGCCTTTGGCCCAGGTTTCCAGACGAAACGACAGACCATCGATGTCCTGACCGCCCGTCACGCCTGAAGAAATATAGGCAATACCGCCCTTGGTCACTCGCAGTTGAGCGTGTTCGTCATCACTGGCCAAAGCGAGCAACTGGCGTACCGCATCAAGCGTAAGGCCGTCGGGGGTATTCAAATCGATCTGCACAGCACGATCCTTGGATAAGCCGGAAAAGACCAAGTGTCGCATAGCGCTGCGCTCATGCCTAAGTCGCAGTGCCAAACGAGCGACAAAGTGGTTAACTCGTTCCCGTACATTCCCGACTTTTCGAGCGCACTCATGAGCACCGTAAGCATCACCGCCGACATTAAAGTCTTGTGGCCGAAGGGGCACAGTTCGTATAGCCCGGGCAGTTCGGAAGAGCTGGCATTGATCAGCATTGATCTGCTGGTCAAGACGATGGGAACACAAGGCGCGCAAACGTTTATCGCCCAGGTGTTCGAGAGGTATCAGCACGACCACAAGGGCGCGCCGGACACCGAAAGAGAGTAACGACCCGCAGGCTGGCACCTGCGGGTCTTGGCATTACTTCAGGCGTTTCAGGCGTTCGGTCAGCAGATCGAAGAAGCCTTGCGCATCGCCATTCTCGACCCAGAATGCATTTTTCGGCTGTTTCAGGCCGTCGTACCAATCAACGACGGTCTGACCGAAAGTGATCCCTTCACGGCTATCAATAGCCACGTTAACCGAGCGACCGGTAAACAGTTCCGGCTTCAGCAGGTAAGCGATGACGGTTGCGTCATGCACCGGGCCGCCCGGGATGCCGTAATGCTCCATATCCCCTTTGATGTACTCGTTGAGGATGTCGCCGACAATCTTGCTCGCATTGTTGTTGAGCGCAGCAATCTGTTTAAGGCGCGCATCGCTGGTGAGAATCTTGTGGGTTACATCCAGCGGCAGATAGGTCAACTTCACGCCGCTCTTGAGTACCACTTCAGCCGCTTGCGGATCGGCAAACAGGTTGAATTCGGCCACCGGGGTGATGTTGCCACCGTTGAAGTGCGCGCCACCCATGATCACCACTTCCTTGATGCCCTGAACAATTTCGGGCTCCTGGATCAGCGCCAGCGCCAGGTTGGTCTGCGGACCCAGCATGGCGATGGTGATGCTGTGCGGCTTGGCTTTTTTCAAGGTATCGATCAAGTAGTTGACCGCATTGCCTTCAGCCAGGCCCTTTTTCGGCTCATGCACGGTGACACCCGACAGGCCTTCCTTGCCATGGATGTTCTCGGCGTAAATCGGCGTACGCATCAGCGGTTTCGGCGCACCGGCATAGACCGGCACATCTTCGCGCCCTGCCCACTCGCGCGCCAGACGCGCATTACGCGAGGTCTTGTCGAGGCGCACGTTGCCGGCCACGGTGGTCAGCGCACGAATGTTCAGTTCGTCCGGCGAGGCCAGGGCGAACAGCAAGGCGACCACGTCGTCGGCACCCGGATCGGTGTCGATGATCAGGTCGATTTTTTCCGCCGCATGAGCGCCGGTTGCAGTTATCACGGACAAAAGCAGCAGACTCCGGACCAGTTGATGCAGTTTTTGAGCATAGCGTTGCATGGCGCATTCCTTGTGCAGATGAAATCGAAAATCAGAACGTAACCCCGGCGACCAGAACGATGTTGCAGTACGGCTGACATTCGCCTGTACGAACAATCGCTCGGGCCTGTCGGCTGAGAACCTTGAATTGGTCGTGACTGAGCAGATCGCGACGCCCCAGTGCGCCCTCTTCATTCAACGCCTCCAGCGTGGTGAGCGCTGTCGGCTGTTTGTCGAAAATCTCTTTGGCCAGCGCATGGCTTTCCACCTGCATTTCGCTGAGCAGCACTTTCAACGTAGTGACGAAATCAGGGACGCCGTGGGTCAGCGCCAGATCGATCAGTTCGACACCGGGCGGCACCGGCAACCCGGCGTCACCGATGACCACCATGTCGCCATGGCCCAGGGAGGCGATCAGCCGCGACAGCGCGACATTCAGCAGAGGAGTCTTTTTCATGCGGGTTTAAAGGCCTGTACGTCGGACATTGTTGGGATAGAAGGCTGCGCGCCAGCGCGAGTCACTGACAATGCAGCGGCAATCTGCCCGTAGCGAATCGCTTCGGCCTCGGACTTGCCAGCGGCCAGCGCTGCGGCGAAACCACCGACAAAGGTGTCCCCGGCCGCCGTGGTATCGACTGCTTTCACTTTCGGGGCAGGAAAATGCTCGAAACCCTTGCCGTTGGCGAACAAGGAACCTTCGGCACCAAGGGTGATGATGACTTTGCCCGCCCCCATCGCGATCAAGTGGCTTGCTGCGGTTTCTGCGGTTTCCAGCGAGTCGACCGGCAAGCCGCTCAATGCGGCGGCTTCGCTTTCATTGGGAATCAGATAATCGATGGCCGCAAACCAGTCCGATGGCAGCGGGCGACTGGCTGGCGCCGGATTGAGGATCACGGTTTTGCCCAGCGCACGTGCACGTTTGAGCGCATGACCCACCGTCGCATCGGGAATTTCAAGCTGACAGATGACCACGTCGGCAGCCTGTAATACGGCGTCGAAGCGGTCGATCACCGCTGGCGTCATTGCGCCGTTGGCTCCGGCGACAATCACGATGGCGTTCTGGCTGTTGTCATCGACCACGATCAACGCCACACCACTGGAATCCTCGACGACGCTCACCGCCTGGCAGTCAATCTGCTCAGCCAGCAAGGCATCGCGCAATTGCACGCCATAGTCGTCATCGCCGACGCAACCGACCATCGCCACTTGTGCCCCCAGTCGCGCGGCAGCCACTGCCTGATTGGCACCCTTGCCGCCGGACACGGTGGCAAAGGAATGACCGATCAGCGTTTCACCGCCCCGGGGCAGCCGTGGCGCCCGGGTCACCAGGTCCATGTTCAGGCTGCCTATTACCACTACATTTGCTGGCATACATCATTACTCGTCAATTCGGTTTCAGCGATATTCGGTGAACACGCCGGACAGCGGCGCGGTGGACTCGCGCAGGACAATACTCGGGGTCACGATCCGCTGATCCGTGCCCAGGGTCGGAGTCGCAAGCCTTCGCAGCAGCACTTCCGCCGCCATTTCTCCCAACTGCAGGATTGACTGGCCGACGGTAGTGAGTGCGGGATAGACGTAACGGCTCATCTGGATATCGTCGAAGCCGATCACCGACAGATCGCTCGGTACTCGCACATTGCGCTCTGCCGCTGCGCGCAGCACACCGATACCGATCATGTCGTTACCGGCGAAAATCGCGCTCGGCGGGTTGCTTTCGAGCAGGATCGCCGCCGCGTTGTAGCCACCGGTACTGGTGAAATCACTTTCCAGCATGCGCGCCTGACGCACTTCTATACCCGCCTCTTTCAGCGCCCGGCAATATCCGGCCTGACGCATCTGCGCCACGCTGGTGCTCGCCGGGCCACCGATCGTTGCGATGTCGCGGTGGCCAAGCTCCAGCAGATGGCGGGTCGCGAGGTACGCGCCGTATTCGTGGTCGATGCGCACCAGATCGGCATCCACGCCGTCGAGGCCACGGTCGACAATCACCATGGGTGTCTTGACCCCGGCCAGCCCCTGCGCCAAACCACTGTCACCGCCCGCCGAAGCGACGATCAACCCATCGATGCGTTTTTCCAGCAACACGCGCAAATAGCTGCGCTGCTTTTCCGGGTTGTCATCGGAGTTGCAGAGGATCACGCAATAGCCGTTACGCTCGCAGTAATCCTCGATGCCCCGCGCCAGTTCGGCGAAGTACGGGTTGAGGCTGTTGGGCACCAAAAGACCAATGGTAGCGGTGGTCTTGGCTTTCAACGAGCGCGCCACCGCGCTCGGCACATAGTCGAGGCTCTTGATTGCCGCCTCAACTTTGCGCCGCACTTCCTGGCTGACCGGCCGCGTGTTGTTCACCACGTGAGACACAGTCGTGTAGGAAATCCCCGCGAGGGCGGCCACATCCTTGATTGTTGCCATGGTTCAGCCTCGTCGACTTGCGCGTTGACTGCGATAGGTGTCGAGCACCACGGCGATAACGATGACCGCACCGGTGATGATGCGTTTGGTCGGTTCGGTCGCACCGATCTGCGCCAGACCCGCAGCCAGAACGGAAATGATCAACACCCCAAAGAACGTGCTGATCACCGAACCGCGCCCGCCCATCAGACTGGTACCGCCGATCACCACGGCGGCAATCACTTGCAACTCGAGACCGGAGCCGGCGTTCGGGTCAGCCGCTTCCAGACGAGAAATCTGGAACAGCGCAGCGATACCGGCCAACAGCCCCATCAGGCTGAACACCAGAATCTTGTAGGGTTTCGGATTGATCCCCGCCAGCCGCACGGCCTCTTCATTGGTGCCGATACCGATCAGGTAGCGACCAAACACGGTGCGGGTCAACACCGCCTGGGCAATGAAAATCACCAGCAAGGCGATGATGAACGAAGGCGAGATACCGAACGCGATCGGGTTCGACAGCCAGGCAAAAGAATCACCGATGTAAGCCGTGCGCGAGCCAGTCATCTGGTACGCCAGGCCGCGAGCCATTTCCAGCACGCCGAGGGATACGATGAACGATGGAATCCGCCAGGCAACAGTGATCGAACCGGTGACGGTGCCGGCCAGAGCCGCTACCGCCATACCCAGCAACGCCGCCGGCAAAACGCTCCAGCCCCAGCCGAGAATGGCGACACTGACCGTTGATGCCGCCAATGCCAGCACCGAACCCACCGAAAGATCGATGCCGCCGATGATCAACACAAAGGTCATGCCGACCGCCAGCACCATCAAATCGGGAATCTGGTTGGCCAGGGTGCTGAAGGTGTTATAGGACAGAAAGTGGCTGCTCAAGACCGAGAACAGCGCGACCATCGCCACCAAGGCACCGGCCAGCCCCAGATAAGTACCCAGTCCGTAAAAATTGCCACTACGTTTGCCGGCAGAAGATGCAGTTTTCATGGGAGATCCCTAGGCGCCGCTTCGTTGAGCAACGCATCACGTTTTTGGTAGCCGGCGAACGCGGCGGCAAGCAAATCATCCTGGGTCCAGCTGTCGCGCTCGAAGGTATCGATCAGACGCCCTGCGGACAGCACGCCGATCCGGTCGCAGATCAGCATCAATTCACGCAGGTCACTGGAGACCACCACCAGCGCTTTACCCTGGCGAGTCAGTTCACCGAGCAAGGCATAGATGTCGAACTTGGCGCCGACGTCGATGCCTCGAGTCGGCTCATCGAACAACAGCACCGAACAATCACGCTCCAGCCAGCGGCCGATCACGACCTTCTGCTGGTTCCCCCCGGACAGTTCCGACACCAGTTGTGTCGGGCTCGAACTGCGGATGCGCATGGCGTCGATCTGCCGCTGCGCCAAGGCGATCTCGTCGCCATTGTTGACGAAACCGCCACTGGAGATTTCCGGCATGTTACCCAGCGCAATGTTGGCGCTGATCGACTGACTGAGCAGCAAGCCTTCACCCTTGCGGTCTTCGGTGATCAACGCGATGCCATTGCGTACCGCATCAACGGGCGATCGAACACTCACGACCTGTGCGGGCGAGCCCAAAGATATCGTGCCGCTGTCGGCGACATCGGCACCGAAAATCAGCCGCAGCAATTCCGTGCGCCCTGCCCCGATCAGCCCGGAAATTCCGAAGATTTCCCCGGCGCGCACTTCGAACGAGACGTCGCGCACCTTGTCGGAACGCGTCAGACCGTTGACCGTCAATGCCGGTGCGCCAATCTTGCGCGGGCCCATGTCGATGTGCTCACCCAGTTCACGACCCACCATCAGCGTGACCAGTTGCTCACTGTTGTAATTGGCCATCGGCTCGACGCAGACCAGGTTGCCGTCACGCAGCACGGCAATGCGCTGGGCAACGCGGGACAGTTCTTCGAGGCGGTGGGAAATGTAAATGATCGAGACGCCGCGCGCCTGCAAACGAGTGATCTGCTCAAAGAGCATTTCAACTTCACGCGCCGTCAGCATCGCAGTGGGTTCGTCGAGAATCAGCACATGGCAATCGCCGATCAGGTTGCGCGCGATTTCGACCATCTGCTGATGCCCGATCCCCAATTCGCCGACCAGGGTATCCGGATCAATCGCGTCGAGACCGACCTGAGCCATGGCCTCGATTGCCGCTTTACGCAATTGCCTGCGGCTGATCCAGCCGCCATTGCTCGGCAGATTATCGAGAAACAGGTTCTCCGCCACCGACAGCGTCGGCAACAGATTGAGTTCTTGCATGACCATGCGTACGCCGAGATCTTCAGCCTGGGTGCGGCTGCCCGGGCGATATTCCTTGCCCTGAAACTGCATCTGGCCCGTGGTCGGGGTGACCAGACCGCCAATGATCTTGGAAAGAGTGCTTTTACCGGCGCCATTCTCGCCAGTGAGCGCCAGCACTTCACCGCGCATCAGCGTCAAATCGATGCCGGTGAGCACCGGTTGCGCATAGGTCTTACCGATACCGCTGACCGAGAGGACAGCGTTCGGGGCGGAAACTGACATAAAAATCTCCATGCGCTCGCCCGGACGGACGAGCGCCGTTGTGTCGCCAGAGGACTTACTTGGTGACCAGTTCGACCGGCGTTTCGATCACGCCATTGGCACCGCTGTCGACCTTCTCGCCCTTGATGATTTTCAGCGCGGTCTCGATGCCGAACACGGCTTGCCTGGCTGCATATTGGTCGGCAGTCGCCAGTACGCGACCATCCTTCAACATTGGCTTGATGGCATTGATGTTGTCGTAACCGACGACCTGCACCTGGCCTGCCTTGCCGGCGGCGCGAACGGCGGAAACGGCACCGACGGCCATGCTGTCGTTACCCGCCAGCAACGCTTTGACTTCCGGGTATTCGCTGAGAATCGAAGCGGCAACCTTGTTGCCTTTGTCGATTTCCCAGTCGCCGGACTGCAGGGAAACAACCTTGATTTGCGCCGCGTCCATCGCATCCTTGAAACCAGCGGTACGCTGCTGGGCATTGGTCGTCGTCGACACGCCTTCAATGATGCCGACTTCGTCACCAGCCTTGAGCTGCTTGGCCAGGTATTCACCGACCAGACGCGCACCTTTGCGGTTGTCCGGGCCTACGAATGGCACGCTGATGTTTTTGCTTTTGACGATTGCGGGATCGAGCTGGTTGTCGATGTTGATCACGGTAATACCGGCGTCGACGGCTTTCTTGATCACCGGCACCATGGCCTTGGAGTCGGAAGGCGCGATGACCAGCGCATTGACTTTGGCCAGAATCATTTGCTCGACGATGCGGGTCTGGCCCGCGGTGTCGGTTTCATCCTTGATGCCGTTGGAGATCAGGTCGAAATCGGCAGAGTGTTCTTTCTGGTAGGCCTTGGCACCATCTTCCATGGTCAGGAAGAATTCGTTGGCCAGGGACTTCATGACCAGTGCGACTTTGGGCTTTTCAGGGGATTCGGCGAACGCCGAAGAGACAGGTAGTGCAGCGGCTGTGGCAGCCAGCATAGCGACAGCAAGAAGACGTCCAGCGAATGGCAGCTTCATGGGTTCACTCCGATCTTATGATTATTGTGAGCAACGCTTGCGTCGGCGTAAGCTACGTCGAGTTAGCCGATGTCCCGGAGACGTCGCGCAAACGTTTGCGTAGACCGAACTATGAGAATCCCGCCGACATTTGTCAACAATCAGAAGTCGTCATTTAGTGTAGGGCGAATCTGCTGATCCGCCCCGTCGCTGTTTATGCCGTGGTGCTGACCAGTTTTCCGCTGCTGGAACCTTTGGACATCTCTTTCAGCAGCGCCGCCGAGACCTCCATCATTTCGCCGCTGGTTTGCGCGATCTGCCCCTGAATGGACATGACCGCCTGCGACTTGGCCTCTGGCGTCGGATAGCTCGCAGCCTGCGCGGCAGCGAGTTGCTGTTGCTGCTCCTGCATTTGCTTCTGCAATTCCTGCATTCGCTTCAGCAGCATCTTGACGGTAATGCTGAGATTATCGCTGCTTTCCGTCTTGCTCTCTTCCTGCGCAGGACCACCGGTTCTGACTTGATTACTCTCTTCTTTTTCGGTGCCCAACGCTTCGGCGGAAGCTTCCGCTTCTGCTGCACTTATTGCATTGATCGTCGCTGCGGTTTTGCCGCCAATGGTGACCGCACCGGGATTTGAAAGACCGATCGTCAGTGACATGTGAACTCCCTAGAGTTTAGTTTCCTTTAACACCCATCGGCCTGCGCGGAGGATTCTTTAGCAGGGAATCCACAACCGACAACCCGACGTGTTCGACAGATGCAGTAGTCCTTTTCGGTGAGCCGAACGCGAAAGCACCCATTGTTCGGAAATCCGGATAAACGATTCACCAAAAATCCTGTCGAATCATAAAATACTGATGTAAATCATCAACTTAAACATTTCTCTCGCGCAAAGTATGGCTGGTACAGATCCTGCTCCCTTCACCGTACCCCGCGCATCCAGATCAGCGCGAGGTGCATCTAGATGAACCTGCACCAGCACCGTCTCACTACTAGAGAGAAAAATAATGACATCTGCTTTGAAAAACTTCGTTCCGGGCGCTTTGGCCCTCCTTTTACTCCTGCCTACTGCCCTTCAGGCAAAAGAAGTCGAGTCACAGACCAAACTTGCCAACGTTGTAGTGCTCGCCACTGGCGGCACCATCGCCGGCGCTGGCGCCAGTGCCGCCAACAGCGCCACTTATCAGGCTGCCAAAGTCGGCGTGGAACAACTGATCGCCGGCATTCCTGAATTGAGCAAACTGGCCAATGTGCGTGGCGAACAAGTCATGCAGATCGCCTCGGAAAGCATCACCAACGACAATCTGCTGCAACTGGGCCGTCGCGTCGCCGAACTGGCCGACAGCAAAGACGTTGACGGCATCGTCATCACCCACGGTACCGACACTCTGGAAGAAACCGCTTACTTCCTGAATCTGGTCGAGAAGACCGACAAGCCGATCATCGTTGTCGGCTCCATGCGCCCAGGCACCGCCATGTCGGCTGACGGCATGCTCAACCTGTACAACGCCGTGGCCGTGGCCAGCAGCAAAGAAGCACGCGGCAAAGGCGTACTGGTGACCATGAACGATGAAATCCAGTCCGGTCGCGACGTCAGCAAAATGATCAACATCAAGACCGAGGCGTTCAAAAGCGCTTGGGGTCCACTGGGCATGGTGGTTGAAGGCAAGTCCTACTGGTTCCGCTTGCCGGCCAAGCGTCACACCATGGACTCGGAATTCGACATCAAAAACATCAAGAGCCTTCCTGACGTAGAGATCGCCTATTCCTACGGCAACGTAAGCGATACCGCCTACAAGGCACTCGCCCAGTCCGGCGCCAAAGCCATCATTCACGCCGGCACCGGCAACGGCTCGGTATCGTCCCGCGTAGTTCCGGCTCTGCAGCAACTGCGCAAGGATGGCGTGCAGATCATCCGCTCGTCTCACGTCAACGCTGGCGGTTTCGTTCTGCGTAACGCCGAACAGCCTGACGACAAGTACGACTGGGTTGTCGCTCACGACCTGAACCCGCAAAAGGCCCGCATCCTGGCGATGGTCGCCCTGACCAAAACCAACGACAGCAAAGAACTGCAACGCATGTTCTGGGAATACTGATTGTCCTTCGCCCGATCAGTCCTGGTCGGGCACTCTTCGCTCCATTCACCCGCCTGGTGAATGGAGCGTCGCCTACAGCTCGCACGCACTCCTCCTACAAAAAACTCGACACAGCTCACACCAAAATCGGAAAACTGCTGTCAGAGGATTTTCTTGAATTTTAAGCAGTTGCGAAAATGCTTACAGTTAAATACTGTATGCACGTACAGCTTAATAAGGATAACCTCGTGGCCACCTCCCCTGATGCTCCTGACGCTTATGAACGCATGGGTATGCGCGTTCAAAAAATCATCAATTCCCCCACTGCACAAAAAGCCAAAGCCGCATTGATCTTCCGCTTGCCGGACGAACCGGTGGATGAGTGGGAGCGCCTGCTCGAGGAAATCGACGAGAACGACAACGTCACCCTCGCCTATCGAGACGATGGCGGCGTGCAGATTTTTTGGGTTGTGCCGAAGGAAGACTGATTCAATGATTGTCCGCTGTTTTGCTTTGTTGCTGCTGTTCATCACCATGGGTGCCCAGGCTGGCGCGCCCCGCACATTCACAGAAGCCAAGAAGGTCGCGTGGAAACTGTATGCACCGCAGTCCACCGAGTTTTATTGCGGGTGCAAATACACCGGCAACAAGGTTGATCTGAAGGCGTGCGGTTACGTACCGCGCAAAAACGCCAAGCGTGCCTCGCGCATCGAGTGGGAGCACATCGTCCCGGCCTGGCAGTTTGGTCACCAGCGCCAATGCTGGCAGGAAGGCGGACGCAAGAACTGCACGCGCTATGACCCGACTTATCAAAAGGCTGAAGCCGACCTGCACAACCTGGTTCCGAGTATTGGCGAGGTCAACGGCGACCGCAGCAACTTCAGCTACGGCTGGTTGCCGGTGCAATCCGGTCAGTACGGTTCGTGCCTGACCCAAGTCGACTTCAAGGCCAAGAAGGTCATGCCCCGCCCTTCGATTCGCGGCATGATCGCACGCACCTATTTCTACATGAGCAAGCAGTACGGCTTGCGCCTGTCGAAACAGGATCGGCAATTGTATGAGGCGTGGGACAAGACTTATCCGGTGCAAGACTGGGAACGTCAGCGCAATCAGAGCGTGGCGTGCGTGATGGGGCGCGGCAATGAGTTTGTCGGCCCGGTGAATATGAAAGCCTGCGGCTGATCGCAGCGTAAAAAAGAAAGGCCTCGAATGTTATGTTCGAGGCCTTTTTTGTGACTAGCTTCCAGACTTGTTGTGGCGCCAGTACCCCATCAGATTGAGCGACTCACGAGGAATGCCGCACTCCTTGATGAGGTACTTGCGCAAGCTCATCACTGCCGCACTTTCACCGGCGACCCAACCGTAAAATCCTTCAGGGGCGGTATCGGCAATTTCCCAGAGAATATCCTTGTCGATGTCGACATCGGCCAGCTCGACTGCACGCCCCTCTGACGACGCATGAACGGGCAGCGTTGCCCCGCGCACCGCCTCAACCATCAGCGCTCCGGCGACGGTTTCACCCGACTGATCACGGATCAACCACTGCACTGACAGCCCCGGCCAGTCAGGAACGGCAAGCATGTCCTGCGCGCTATCCACCTCAAAGAATGCCTGGACTTGCGGCGGCTCATAGAGCGCCGCCAACTCATCGAGAATACCCATGGCAGCCGGCAACGCGGTGGCGTCGGCGACGAGTAGAACCTGCTTGAGAATTTGTGGCGGCTTCCATTCGAACCCACCGGCATCCTGCGCCGAGAAATGACTGTCGGGCGCAAGGATCTGCATCGACTCACCGGGTTGAGCCCGTAGTGCCCAACGCGATGCCGGGCCGGTCTCACCATGCAGGACGAAATCGATATCCACTTCGCCCTGTTCAGCGCGCAGGTGCCGGATTGTGTAGGTGCGCATCGCAGGACGTCGATCCGCCAGCATCGCCCGGAAGCGGGCGTACCAACCTTCACCTTGAGAAAGTCGTGATTGCGAACCGTCGGCGGCAGGGAAAAACAGCTTCACCCGTTGATCCGGCGCCCAAGTAGCCATTTCATTGACCGGCGGGCCGGAAAGAGTGATCCGCATCATATGCGGGCTCAACTGTGTTTTACGATGCAAAGTGACATCGAACAACTTGTAGGGATTGGCGGAGGCCATGGGGAGCTCCTTCTGGAAATCATCAGCGACTTCAATAGGAACGAATCGCAGTTGATAACCTTTAGGCAGCTCCACCAAATGAATCGCTTATGGCGTGAGCGGATGCTCAACCAACACGGATTCGACATTCTGCTTTTTCGCCTTCACCAGAGCAGCATCCACTTGCACCTTGCGAGCTTCGGCCTCGGCCTGGGAGTTGAACGGGCCAATCAGAATCCGCGTTTTACCGCTGCTGTCCTTGATGACCGTCGGAACGAAAGCATGTTCGATCAACCAGCCGCTCAGGTCACTGACGGCCTGAGGCGTTTCACCGCGCACCTCAAGGTCCCATTGAGGGGCAGAGGCAACCGCAGGAGCGCTCGCGACTGTCGTTTTCGGTTTCTGCGCGTCTACACTCTTGCCTTCACCACATCCTGCCAATGCCAGTGCCGCGACCATCCAGACCAATTTGCGCACAACGCTTTCCTCGAAAATCTCAAAGCGGCGATCTTATCATTCATAAATACTTCGCGAGCCCCGCAAAATGGGCACAAAACAACGAGATTGATGATTGCAGCCTCTGTATAGTTACGCCCTGGGAATTAATGCCGCGTCTGCGCGTCAGAAAGAGGCACCCAAACCGTGAGACTTCGCACTAATCTATACGTACCACCGACCTCTGCACTGTCTGAATCAGGTGCCCTACAAAGCAATCAAGGAGAAGACCATGCTGATACTCACCCGCAAAGTCGGTGAAAGCATAAACATCGGTGATGACATCACCATCACCATTCTGGGCGTTAGCGGCCAGCAAGTACGAATCGGCATCAACGCTCCGAAAAACGTTGCCGTGCATCGTGAAGAGATTTACCAGCGCATTCAGGCTGGCCTGACCGCCCCGGACAAGCCACAAACTCCCTGAGTCGCATTGCAGTCAGTAGCCAGTTCGTTTGCCTCGTGTAATGACTGGCTAGAGATACACGCGCCGTATTGCCATCCGCTCCCCACTCTGTTGGGCACGGCGCCTGACACGCGACCTCCTTCCCATCCAACTCTTTGCCGCATCCCTATCCTTTGTTGCCGAGCGATATTACCCGCCATTTTTAGGGCTGGCTGTCGGACATTTCCGATAGAGCGCAGGGAATTCGCCTTCCTAGCCGAATGTCACGCCACGCGCCATGCCTGTGGCGGCTATCACCATCAACACCAGCAGCAACGCCTCGACATGACTGATTCGTGCGTACAACTTCGCACGCCCGGTATCGAGTGCCGCACCGCGCGCAGATGCGACCCGCCATTTGACCAGCGTGATCATCGGGGCGAGCTCAATCAGCAGAATGAGCACCAACAGCGTCATCTTCAGATGAAACAGCGGCTGATGAAGATAATAGTCAGTACCTTTCTCATACCCGCCAAATGCGCGCATCCCACCCGTCACCAGCAGGATCAGCGCAGAAATTCCCCATAAGTTATCGGCGAGCAGCACCCGCCCGGCCTCCCCCGTTCCGGCCGCCAACCGGCGGAACGCTGTACCGCGCGTAAGCACCGCCCAAAAACCCAAGGCAAAAGCCAATAGATGGATAGCCGCGAGAAACCAGTGAACCAGCATCGACACACTCCTTCGGAAAGAGTTGGAAATCGGCCAGTCAGTAGTAGTCGAAAAAGTAGGGATTTGCCCGCACAGGATCAGCGGAAGAAAGACAAGGCGCTGCGACAGCCAAATCGCAGGCAAAAAAAATCCCAAGCAGCTGATGGAAGCTTGGGATTTAAAAATGCATAAACCGTGGTGGTGAACGCGGAGCGGATGTTACTGATTTATCCCGAAGGTAACAACATTTTTTCGATAACCGGCTGGTTAGTAACACTCGTAAGCCATTCAATATCCACACTTTTTTAAAGGGTGCTGGTGACGAACGGCGACTTTACGCCTGATAACCGAAGCCCTCCCCGCAACGCTAGTTGACCATCATCCGCACCCACCGGATCATTCGCACGCAAATCAGCAAGGACCGCAAAACAATGAAGCATCCCGCTCATGGACAACGCTCGCTCACGGCAATCACCCCACTGAAAACTGCGCAGGGACACGCCCTCATCATTAGCGGTGTCAGCACATGGCCCCTCATCGGCTTCTTATGCTGTGCAAGTTTTTTTGTGAACGCCACGGAGGTACCAATTAAAGAGGGGATGTCATTTACAAGTGCCAGGCGCGCCTTGATTCAGAATGGCTGGAAGCCGAATCCAACCGATTCAGAAAGAATCGGGGTCGAAACCATCCTGATAAGAAAAGGCTTCATTGAAATTGAATCCTGCACGATGGGCATTCAATTCTGCAGTTTCTACTATTTGAAAGACCAAACCTGCCTCGGCGTAGCGACAGTGGGCGAAGAGATCAAAGACATGAAGATCTACTCATGGAATTTCGAATGCCCCGAGAGAGAGTGAGGGCGCTGCGAACAGTGAGATCCTTTCTTGGCGCTTGCATTTTGCTTTGCCTCTCCAGTGCCATTGCCTGCGCTACAGAGATTCCAGTCAAAGAAGGCATGCCGTTTTTATCGGCGCGAAGTACATTGATCAAGAACGGCTGGAGACCGGGTGCGCCGAAAGAGAGGCAGCCTGTCGGCACTGCGGTAGAACTTTTAAATAGGGGCATTACGGAAGTCGAGCGATGCACGCAGGGAGTGCAGTACTGCCAATTCCATTACAGGAAAAACAAGGAATGCCTGGGCATAACGACTACTGGCGAAGAAATAGAAGATCTGGTTATTGATGCCTGGGATTTTAAGTGCCCGTGACCTGCCCGATGTTTTGAAATGCATTCGGAGGGGTTTTGCAAAAGTTTTGCAAATCGCAGACAACAAAAAAGGGCCCACCTTTCGGTGAGCCCTTCTAGACCGCCCAGCAGAGCGGATTTTGTTTGGTAGGCGCGATTGGACTCGAACCAACGACCCCCACCATGTCAAGGTGGTGCTCTAACCAACTGAGCTACGTGCCTGCTGTGAGGCGGCATTCTACGGAATTCCGGAGGGGTGTCAACACCTTTTTTTCACCTAACCCTATGAATATGCAAAATATTTAATTTCAGGCCAGCGAAGAAGATTTTTCCGGTGGCTGGCGGAGGTTTTTCAACTCGGGTAGGATCGGCGCACTCGTAAAATATATTAAACAGAGGCTGCAGGATGGCGAACACCCCTTACCCAGAGTCTTATTACGCGGCGTCGGCCAATGCCGTACCGCCACGTCCGGCCTTGCAGGATGATGTGGAGACGGATGTCTGTGTGATTGGCGCCGGGTATACCGGGCTGTCCTCTGCCCTGTTTCTGCTGGAGAACGGTTTTCGCGTGACCGTGCTGGAAGCGGCCAAGGTCGGCTTCGGCGCATCGGGTCGCAACGGCGGCCAGATCGTCAACAGCTATAGCCGTGATATCGACGTGATCGAGCGCAGCGTCGGCCCGAAGCAAGCGCAACTGCTCGGGCAGATGGCTTTTGAGGGCGGCCGGATCATTCGTGAGCGCGTGGCCAGGTACAACATTCAGTGCGACCTGAAAGATGGCGGCGTGTTCGCTGCCATCACGGCCAAGCAGATGGGGCACCTGGAATCGCAGAAGCGCCTGTGGGAGCGCTTTGGTCATACGCAGCTTGAGCTGCTTGATCAACGCCGCATCCGCGAAGTCGTGGCGTGCGATCAGTACGTCGGCGGCATGCTCGACATGAGCGGCGGGCATATTCATCCGCTGAACCTGGCGCTTGGCGAAGCGGCTGCGGTTGAATCACTCGGTGGCACTATCTATGAGCAATCGCCGGCCGTGCGCATCGAGCGCGGGGCCAATCCGGTGGTGCACACGCCACAAGGCAAGGTCAGGGCCAAGTTCATCATCGTCGCCGGCAACGCCTACCTAGGCAATCTGGTGCCGGAATTGGCGGCCAAATCGATGCCATGCGGCACGCAGGTGATCACCACCGAGCCGCTGGGTGAGGAGCTGGCGAAAGCGCTGCTGCCGCAGGATTACTGCGTGGAAGACTGCAATTACCTGCTCGACTACTACCGTCTGACGGGCGACAAGCGCCTGATCTTCGGCGGCGGTGTGGTGTATGGCGCGCGGGATCCGGCGAATATCGAAGCGATCATTCGCCCGAAAATGCTCAAGGCCTTCCCGCAGCTCAAGGACGTGAAGATTGATTACGCCTGGACCGGAAACTTCCTGCTGACGCTGTCGCGTTTGCCGCAGGTTGGTCGCCTGGGTGACAACATCTATTACTCGCAAGGTTGCAGCGGCCACGGCGTGACGTACACACATCTGGCTGGCAAGGTACTGGCCGAGGCGTTGCGCGGGCAGGCTGAGCGTTTTGATGCGTTTGCTGATTTGCCGCATTACCCGTTTCCGGGTGGGCAGTTGCTGCGCACGCCATTTGCGGCGCTGGGGGCCTGGTATTACGGGTTGCGCGATAAACTGGGCTTCTGACTGACCGTGAAACAACTGTGGCGAGGGGATTTATCCCCGATGGGTCGCGCAGCGTCCTCCTCGAAGAAGGGACTGCTGCGCAATCCATCGGGGATAAATCCCCTCGCCACAAGTAGATATATAAGCCTGTATCAGAGTTGGTCGCGGGCAATCCCGCTACGAATCCTCAGGATGTCCGCGAGCACCGCCAAGGCGATTTCCGCAGGCGTTTTGCTGCCCAGGTTCAGCCCGATCGGCGCATGAATCCGCGCCAGCTCGCCCTCCCCCAGACCGCCGATCCGCCGCAGACGCTCGAAGCGCTTTTGCGATGTCTGCTGTGAGCCCATCACGCCAATGTAGAACGCCTCGGTGCGCACCGCCTCCATCATCGCCAGATCGTCAATGCGCGGATCGTGGGTCAGCGCCACCACCGCCGTGTCGCGATGGCAGCCACCGTCGGCAATAAACACCGAGGGCAATTGTCGACGAATCTCCACGCCATCGAGCACCACACCTTCGAGCACTTCATCGCGCGGATCGCAGAGAATCACCTCGAAGCCAAGCCCCACGGCAAACTCGGCACACGCCTGCGCCACGCTGGAATACCCCGCGAGCAACAAACGCTGAGCCGCGCCGACACGAATGCGCACCCGATCAATCTCACGCTCGATGCGTGCGCCCTGTTCGCGATCGGCAAACAAGGCACGCGCACCACTGGCCAGATCAACCTCGCGAATCAAGCGACGCTGACCGAGCAGCGCCGACTCCAATTCACGCAGATGCGCCTGCACGTCACAGTCAGCGTCAAATTTCTCTACCAGTACATCGAGAATGCCGCCACAAGGCAGGCTGACCCGCGAGCGCGGATCATCGCCTTCGCCATAACGCACGACGTTGACAGCATCGAGAAACGCACCTTCGGCAACGCGCTCGAGGAAATCCTCTTCGACGCAACCACCCGACAGCGACCCGATCCACTGCCCGCCGTCGTTCACTGCCAGCAGCGAACCCGGCGCACGCGGCGCCGAGCCGTAGGTGGTCAGCACGGTGCACAGCCAGATGCGCTGCCCCGCCACCGACCACTCCAGCGCCCGTCGCACAACCTGTAGATCGAGATGCTGCATGTCAGTGCGCCTTGTGCTCGATGGACGGTGCGTCAGCCTGCAACTTCTGCACCTCGCTCACCGCCAACTCGGCGGACTGCCCACCCCAACCCTGACGCAGGTAGTTGAGCAGATCGGTCAGCTGTTCAGGACTGAGCTTGTCGGCGAAACCCGGCATCGGCTGCATGTGCTCGAAGCCTGCGAACTTCTGTTCGCCGATACCGTCCTCGATGACCCGCAGCAGGTTGCGCGGATCTTCCAGGCGCAGCGTGGTGTTGCCACGCATGGCCACAGCGATGTGCGGCTTGCCTTCACCACCGGCGGCGTGGCAACCGGCACAGACGTTCAAGTATTCCTGACGGCCGCGCTGGGCACTTGGACTGAGCTTGTCCACCGGCACTTCGGCGAGTTCTTTGGCTGCCGGCGGTTTATCGCCAAGCAGGAAGGTCGCCATCGCTGCCAAATCCTGATCGTTCAGACCCTGAGTGCTGTTGTGGAACACCGGGAACATCTCGTTGAACATCGTCCCTTGCGCGCTCATGCCGTGCTTGAGGAATGTGCTCAGGTCCTGATGATTCCAGCCGCGTGCCGCCAGGTCAGTGGCCAGCAGGCTCGGCGCCAGATAACCATTGAGGATGCCGCCAGTCAGGCGCTTGTCCATTTGCATCGCGCCCGGCAGGCCGCGAGGCGTGTGGCATTCGCCGCAGTGGCCGAGGACGTCGACCATGTATTGGCCGCGCTTCCACGCTTCACTTTTGCCTTCACCGGAATCCAGCTTCACGTCGGTGCCGTACATCATGTTCCAGCCCATCAGGCCCAGACGCACGTTGAACGGAAAGCTCAGGCTGGTGACCGGTGCTGCGCGCTCGATCGGCTCGACGGTTTTCAGGTACGCGTGAATCGCGTCCGAATCTTCCCGTGGCACCAAGTGATACGAGGTGTACGGCATCGCCGGATACAGGTTCGCGCCGTCACGGCGTTTGCCCTTGGTCAGTGCAGCGAAGAACTCGTCATCGTTATACAAACCGATACCGTGCTCTTTGCTCGGGGTGATGTTGGTACCGTAGATTGTGCCGAACGGCGACACGATCGGCAGGCCACCGGCATACGGCGCGCCGCCTGGAGCGGTGTGGCAAGCCATGCAGTCGGCGGCGCGAGCGAGGTACTCGCCGCGTTTGACCTGATCGTCGGCGTGGGCAAATACCACCGGCGCAGCCAGCCCGACCGCCAGGGTCAGGCGGGTCAGTAATAGCTTCATGCTTAACCCTCCTTGACCAGGCCGAGATCGGTCAGCACGTTGCGGGTGGCGTTGTAGTAACGCACGTACCCGGTGCAACGGCAGACGTGATG
>NZ_JBIUWQ010000070.1:22361-30195 GCF_044743525.1 Pseudomonas sp. NPDC087598
CGTGCTGGCCGAGGCTGTCCTCGATGACTTGTTCCAGCTTGCTTTTGACGATCGGCTGGCGTTGCAGCTTTTCCACCAGCACGGTCGCGGCGTTGACGAAGCCCGGCGCGCAGTAGCTGCACTGGAAGGCGAATTCGTCGACGAAGCGTTGCTGGATCGGGTTCAGCTCGGTGACCTGACCCTCCTCATCGCGGCTTGCATGGCCTTCGATGGTGCGGACTTTCTTGCCTTCGAAGTAATGCGCACCGGTGATGCAGGTGCGCACTTCTTCGCTGGTGCCGTCAGGGTTGTCGACGATCACCACGCAGGCGTGGCAGATGCCTTGGCCGCAGCCCAGGCGCGAACCGGTGAGGTTCTTGTATTCGTGCAGATAGTCGATCATCGGCAGGTCATCTGGGATGTCCACCGGGCCGACGGATTGACCGGTGAGGGTCAGTTGAAGCGGACGGTTAGCCATTGAGGGCCTCCTTGATGCGCGTAGCAGTGATAGGCAGATCGCGAACACGTTTGCCGATGGCGTGCGCCACGGCGTTACCGATGGCGCCGACCACCGGGATCATCACCACTTCGGCGATGCCCTTCGACGGGTCGCTTGGCGACAACGGCGGCAGAATTTCCGCGGTCTGCTTCCAGACGGCAACGTGACGCGCCATCGGCAAGCGGTAACGGTTGAAGTTCCAGTCACCCTCCCCCGGCCCGCCTTCGTACAGCGGCATCTCTTCCATCAACGCGTGGCCGATGCCCATGGCAATACCACCTTCGAGCTGGCCCTTGACCAATTCTTCGACCAGCACACGGCCGCACTCGACCCACGAATGGTGGTTGAGCACTTCGACTTCCGCCGAGCCTTTGTTGACCTTCAGTTCGACCAACGTTGCGACCGGGCTGTAGTAAGTCACGGCGGCGTTGTTCAGTTGAGTGGCTGGATAGCTGATGTTCTGGCGATCAAGCAGATGGAAACCGGCAGTGCTCATCAGCGCTTGCTTGGCTTTCGGTGCGCCGTCGCCGTACTTCACCGCCAGGCCGTCGAGTGGCAGACGCTCTTTCACGCCGTCGATGCTGTACTCGGCTTCAGCCCAGCTCCAGCGGTTGAAACCGTGGACCGTGGCAGCGGTGACCAAACCACGCTCGTGAGCATGCTTGGCCAACTCTTCGAAACTCAGCGGCTGCATGCCGTTGGCGGTGAGTTTGCCGTCGACCCAATGCGCATCTTCGCGACGCACCACGTACGGGTTGGCCTGGCCACCGAACGGACCCTGACGCCAGATCTCCAGCGCCGCCGGCCACAAACCGTGGTTGAACAACACGCGCGCCGCTTCACGGGTGGCGTGGCTGAAATAGTAAGCCGAGTTGGTCGCCGACGAGGCCGAGGCCAGTTTGCCGACCCAGCGCGGATTGCGCAGCAGGTTGTCCTGCTCGGCCTGGCTCATGATGTAAGGGTTGCCGCTGGTGATCAGCTGCATTTCCTTCCATTCGGTTTCGCCGGTCTTCACTTCGTGCGCCGGGTTGCCGAGGAAATCGGCGACAACCAGGGATTGCGAAGTGGACATGCCGGTACCGATCTCGATACCGATGTGGCGCAGGCTGATGCGACCTTCAGCGGTGAACTCGATGCTGGCCATCGGCGCTTCGGAACCGGTGCCGAAGTCTTTCTGGCAAATGGCAAAACCGACGCCGTACCAGTTGTCCGGGTCGGCGGCTTCGCGCTGCTTCTTGATCGCGTCGCGGTTTTTCCAGACTTCGTGTACCGAGGCCTTGTCGAGGATCTCGTGCAGGCGCAGCGCACCGGCCGGGATCGCACCCTGAGTGTTCTTCATCCCGGAACGCAGAGCGTTCTTGCGGCGCAGGTCGATGGCGTCGACCCCCAGACGATTGGCGATTTCGTCGACCATCATTTCGGTCGACGCCATGCTCTGCAGGGTGCCGTAACCGCGCATCGAACCCGCCTCAACACCACGCGAGTGGTACGCGGTGACTTGCAGGTCGTTCTGCGGCATGTAGTAGATCGACTGTGCGGCCGTGGCGCCAACGGCGGCTACCGAAGGGCTGTAGTTGATCCGGCCACCACCGTCGACGCTCATTTCGGCACGGAAGATCTTGAAACTGTAGTCGTTCTTGTCCACGGCCAACTGGTAGCGGATGTCGAACGGATGACGCTTGATACCGCTCTGGAATTGCTCGTAACGGTCGTTCGCCAGGCGAATCGGCACACCGGCGCCATACAGCGCAGCGAGGGCCGCGTAGTAGACGAAGATGTTGTGGTCTTTGGAGCCGTAACCGACGGTGTAACCCGGATGCATGTTCAGGTTGGCCAGGCCGAAGCGCGACGGCGCGATCATTTTTGCGGTCTCGGTCGCCGCTTCCAATGGGCACTGGGTGGCCACGACGAAATGCAAGGTTTTGGTTGCCGGGTCGTACCAGCCGTTGCCGTTGTCCGGCTCCATCGCGGCAGGTTCGATCGACGGGGTCTTGTAGCGCTCGTCGAACACCAGCCAGTTGTCCGGCGGCGTGTCGATCTCTTTCTTCATGCGGTCTGCGTAGAACAGGCCGCGCTCGGTCAGGTTGCCGTGCAGGTTCGGCTGGGAATTCCACACCGGGCGACGGTTTTTCAGCATCGGGAACAGGATCGAGTCCTTGAGGCTGGCGAACTCGTCTTCATCTGCCGAGGTTGGACCGCCGACGCGCACGTAGCGGAAGCTGCCATACGGGTCGCCTTCGTAGAACGGCACTTGAGCACCGTAACGAATCGCTTTGTCATTGAATTTGAGTTTGTTCTTGGCCTGACGGAAACGCTCGAAGTCGTTCCAGATCAGGATTGCCACCGGGTGACCGATGAACATCGGCACTTTGCCGACCGGTAGCAATGGGTCCGGCGCGTGCTCCTCCGGGAAGACGATACCGTCCTTGTCCAGGTCGGCCGCGGTAACAATGCGGTCAGGCTGCAAATCGGCGCCGAGCCACGACAGGTCGTAGCCGTCGTAGATACGGTCAGCCTTGATGGTTTTCAGCAACATGGCGTGGCCTTGCTGCTCGGGCCAGCCCGGCATGTCCTTGGAGCGGATGTCGCGGGCAAAAACCTTGCTGCCGCAGACCTTGGACAAGGCGTCGTTACGCTGGCGCGCCTTGCCGTTGTTGCCGAGCCACTTCTCGGACGGCACGGTGACGCTGTTTTCCATCAAGGCAGCCAGCGCCTGACTGCTGAGCGGCGTGAGCGTGACGCTCACACCCGCCACCAGCCCGCCCTGGAGGAACGAGCGCCGGGATATTTCACGGTTGGACATGGATCATCCTCTGGGCGGTTATACGTCCGCCCTTCTGGTTATCTACTGGGAATCTCGAGTCTTGCAGAAGCCCTTCTTGGCTAAACAAAGGGCGTGATGACAGTGCAAAGCTGACCGAAAGGTTAACTTTAAAGGTTTCTGGGCTCGCAGCAAACAACCAGTTACAAAAATTTGACTAAAGAATCAAAAAATCAATGCGGCGTGGCACCGCAGCAGATCGCTGAACGAACAGATACCCCATGTGGGAGCGAGCCTGCTCGCGAAGGCGTTTTGTCAGCCAGTGCATTTTTTGCTGATACACCGCTTTCGCGAGCAGGCTCGCTCCCACATGTAGATTTGTTCTGGATTCAGGGATGGGACAGGAGGAAAAGAGAGGAAAAGCCAAATTTCAGACACAAAAAACCCCGGTCTTTCGACCAGGGTCTTTGCTATCGGATCCGACTCAGCGAGGCTGACTTCGGTGCTTCAAGGCGTTCAGTGGTCCTTGAAGCAGATATGGCGCAGCGGACGGGACTCGAACCCGCGACCCCCGGCGTGACAGGCCGGTATTCTAACCGACTGAACTACCGCTGCGTATCGCTTTGAGCTTGCGCTCAAGTAACTCGTTTTGACTGAAAGCTTCGGTGCTTTTCAATCGCGAACCAGAAAAGTCTGACTCGTAAAATATGGCGCAGCGGACGGGACTCGAACCCGCGACCCCCGGCGTGACAGGCCGGTATTCTAACCGACTGAACTACCGCTGCGCGTCGGTGCAGGCACTTTCAGCCTACGTTCTTGCTTAAGCAAGTTTCTCGGGGAGTGGTGGGTGATGACGGGATCGAACCGCCGACATTCTGCTTGTAAGGCAGACGCTCTCCCAGCTGAGCTAATCACCCGTTTGCATCTCCGAGGCCGCGAAATTTACGCAGGTAGCGAACCTAAGTCAATAGCAGGATTGAAGTTTTTCTAAAAAAGACGAAATTGCTTCATTCCCTGAAGAAAGCAACAACCCCGAGACCGCTATCGCGAGCAGGCTCACTCCTACAGGTTTGCGGCTTCGCTTCTTAGTCCTTGTAAATCATCTTCTTGGTCATGCCGCCGTCGACGACGAATTCCTGCCCGGTGACAAACCCGGCATTCCTCGACAACAACCACGCCACCATCGCCGCCACGTCCTCGACCGTCCCTACCCTGCCCGCCGGATGCTGGGCATGATCGGTATCCGCCAATGGCTCGGCACGACGCGCAGACGGATCCCGCGCATCGATCCAGCCCGGACTGACGGCATTGACGCGAATCTCCGGCCCGAGACTGATCGCCAACGCATGTGTCAGCGCCAACAACCCACCCTTGCTCGCCGCATAAGCTTCGGTATCCGGCTCCGACTGCCCGGCCCGAGTCGACGCCAGATTGACGATCGACCCGTTGTGCGCCCGCAGATAAGGCGCACAGTGTTTGGCGAGCAACATCGGCCCGCTGAGGTTCACCGCCAGCACGCGATTCCAGTAAGCCAGATCAAGGCTCTCCAGGGTGATGTTATGCGGATCGGCCACCGCGGCGTTGCACACCAACGCATCGAGACGACCAAACTGTCCCAGCACTTCGGCCACGCCGAGCGCGACCTGCCCCTCATCCGCCACGTCCATGGCGATGAACCAGGCATGTTCACCCAGCACCTTTGCCACTTTCGAACCGCGCACACGATCCAGATCCGTCAGCACCACCTGCCAGCCTTCGCTGATCAGCCACGCCGCAATCCCCAGACCGATACCGCGCGCGGCACCCGTGACCAGCGCAACGCGGCCATGGGTACTCGCTTGCGCAGTGGACAACTCGATCACAGCGCCGCCAGACCGCGCGCCAGATCGGCTTGCAGGTCGGCGACGTCTTCCAGACCGACCGCAATACGGATCAGGCTGTCGCGAATGCCCGCCGCTTCACGCTCCTGCGGCGCCAGACGGCCGTGGGAGGTGGTGCTCGGGTGGGTGATGGTGGTTTTGCTGTCGCCAAGGTTGGCGGTGATCGAGATCAGCCGAGTGGCATCGATAAAGCGCCAGGCGCCCTCTTTGCCGCCCTTGACCTCAAAGCTCACTACCGCGCCGAAGCCCTTCTGCTGACGCTGGGCCAGTTCGTGCTGCGGATGGCTCTTGAGGCCGGCGTAGTGCACCTTTTCGATACCGTCCTGCTGCTCCAGCCATTCAGCCAGTTGCTGAGCGTTGGCACAGTGCGCCTTCATCCGCAGATTCAGGGTTTCCAGACCTTTGAGGAAGATCCACGCGTTGAACGGGCTCAGGGTTGGCCCGGCCGTACGCAGGAAGCCAACGATCTCTTTCATCTGCTCGCTGCGACCAGCCACCACGCCGCCCATGCAACGGCCCTGGCCGTCGATGAACTTGGTCGCCGAGTGCACAACGATGTCAGCGCCCATTTTCAGCGGTTGCTGCAACGCAGGCGTGCAGAAGCAGTTGTCGACCACCAGCATCGCGCCTTTGGCGTGAGCGATTTCTGCCAGCGCGGTAATGTCCACCAGCTCAGCCAGCGGGTTGGACGGCGATTCGACGAAGAGCAGTTTGGTGTTCGGCTTGATCGCCGCATCCCAGCCTGACAGATCGGCCAATGGGACGTAGTCGACTTCCACGCCGAAGCGCTTGAAGTACTTCTCGAACAAGCTGATGGTCGAACCGAACACACTGCGCGAGACAAGAACGTGATCGCCGGCGCTGCACAGGCTCATCACCACTGCCATGATGGCGGCCATACCCGTGGCAGTGGCCACGGCTTGCTCGGCACTTTCCAGCGCAGCAATGCGCTCTTCGAACGCACGCACGGTCGGGTTGGTATAACGCGAGTAGACGTTACCCGGCACTTCTCCGGCAAACCGCGCGGCCGCATCGGCAGCGGTGCGGAACACGTAGCTGGAGGTGAAGAACATCGGATCACCGTGCTCGCCTTCCGGCGTACGGTGCTGACCGGCACGTACGGCCAGGGTATCGAACGCTACGCCTTCGAGGTCGCTGTCCAGCCGACCGGCATCCCATTCCTGACTCATGCTGTCACTCCTTGCCCTGTTCTCGAAAAATAAAAGTCAGATACAAAACCGGCCCCTCAGGGCCGGTGATAACTCAGTTGTTGTACAGATCGATGATCGCACTGACCGCCTGGGTCTTGACCTTCGAGGCATCGTTGCGTGCCTGTTCGATCTTGTCCAGGTAAGCCTCGTCGACGTCGCCGGTGACGTACTTGCCATCGAACACCGCGCAATCGAAGTTCTCGATCTTGATCTTGCCGCCGCCGACCGCTTCGATCAAGTCAGGCAAGTCCTGATAGATCAGCCAGTCAGCGCCAATCAGATCCGCCACGTCCTGAGTCGAACGATTGTGTGCGATCAGTTCGTGAGCGCTCGGCATGTCGATGCCGTAGACGTTCGGGAAGCGTACAGCCGGAGCCGCCGAGCAGAAGTAGACGTTTTTCGCGCCGGCTTCACGGGCCATCTGGATGATCTGCTTGCAAGTGGTGCCGCGCACGATCGAGTCATCGACCAGCATCACGTTCTTGCCGCGGAATTCCAGCTCGATGGCGTTGAGCTTCTGGCGTACCGACTTCTTGCGCGCCGCCTGGCCCGGCATGATGAAGGTCCGGCCGATGTAACGGTTCTTGACGAAGCCTTCGCGGAATTTCACGCCCAGATGGTTGGCCAGTTCCAGCGCTGCGGTGCGGCTGGTGTCCGGAATCGGGATAACCACGTCGATGTCGTGCTCCGGACGCTCGCGCAGGATTTTCTCGGCGAGCTTCTCACCCATGCGCAGACGGGCCTTGTAGACCGACACGCCGTCGATGATCGAATCCGGACGCGCCAGGTAGACGTGTTCGAAGATGCACGGCGTCAGGGAAGGATTGGTCGCGCACTGACGGGTGTGCAGCTTGCCGTCTTCAGTGATATAGACCGCTTCGCCCGGTGCCAGGTCGCGAATCAGGGTGAAACCGAGCACGTCCAGCGAAACGCTTTCCGAGGCGATCATGTACTCGACGCCTTCGTCGGTGTGACGCTGGCCGAACACGATCGGGCGGATACCGTGCGGGTCGCGGAAACCGACAATGCCGTAACCGGTGACCATGGCCACTACCGCGTAACCGCCGACGCAACGATTGTGCACGTCGGTCACGGCGGCAAACACGTCTTCTTCGGTCGGTTGCAGCTTGCCGCGCTGGGCCAG
Source organism: Pseudomonas sp. NPDC087598 (assembly GCF_044743525.1). Classification (NCBI taxonomy): domain Bacteria; kingdom Pseudomonadati; phylum Pseudomonadota; class Gammaproteobacteria; order Pseudomonadales; family Pseudomonadaceae; genus Pseudomonas; species Pseudomonas sp. NPDC087598. The sequence continues at coordinate 29,836 of NZ_JBIUWQ010000070.1, forward strand.
TTCGTGGGCGAACACGTTGAGCAACACTTCCGAGTCGGAACTGGTGTTGACGTGACGCAGATCGGATTCGTAGATCTCTTTGGCCAACTGTTCAACGTTGGTCAGATTACCGTTGTGCGCCAGAGTAATGCCGTAAGGCGAGTTGACGTAAAACGGCTGGGCCTCGGCCGAAGTCGAGCTGCCCGCGGTCGGGTAACGAACGTGGCCGATACCCATGTGGCCGACCAGACGCTGCATGTGACGCTGCTGAAACACGTCACGCACCAGGCCATTGTCCTTGCGCAGGAACAACCGGCCATCATGGCTGGTCTCGATACCGGCAGCGTGGTGGCGGCGGTGGTGGTGGTGGGTTTGGGGGTG
>NZ_JBIUWQ010000071.1:0-484 GCF_044743525.1 Pseudomonas sp. NPDC087598
GGGCACTTTCCTTGACGATGGCGTCGGCCGGGATGCCTTGCTCTTTGGCACCTTCCAGAATGTCCTGGAGGCAGTCGACGTATTCATCGAGGTCGTCGATCAGGTAGACCTGAGTCGAGTGCGGACGTTTGCCGGAGATCGGCGAGCGTGGCGGCTGTGGACGGCCGTTCACGTTTTCCTGGTCGATCAGGTAGAACTCGAGTTCGAATGCGGCGCAGATGGTCAAGCCAAGCTCGTCAAACTTTGCAACAACTTGACGGAGCACTTCGCGCGGATCGGCGAAGAACGGGTCACCTTCGAGTTCGTGCATGGTCATCAGCAATTGCGCGGTTGGACGCTTCTGCCATGGCTCGTTGCACAGGGTGTCGGGGATCGGGTAGCAAATGCGGTCAGCGTCGCCGATGTCCAGGCCCAGGCCGGTGCTTTCCACCGTCGAACCATTGATATCCAGAGCAAATAGAGAGGCCGGCAGGTTGATGCCTTT
>NZ_JBIUWQ010000071.1:494-30111 GCF_044743525.1 Pseudomonas sp. NPDC087598
ACCGACATGATGCAACACCTTTGTTGTTAAAAATATCAATCATTGATCTTTTCTGGTTTCAGTCAACCCGAACGGCCTGCCGAAGTCAAGCGAGGCCTTTTTTGCCCTAAAAAAGCGCTGTGAGGGCATTTATGGGGCACTTTGGGGCGGTTTTTTGTCCTTGGGACACTTGGCACCCGCGGGCTTGAGCAGGCCGTGTTGTATTTTTTACGGGGGTGTTGTGTAAAAAAATGAACAAGGCTAAGCTCGGATCAAACCCATAACAGCAATAATACCGGGGTGCTTCATGTCTCGCCTGCCGATAATCGGCGTCACCGACTGCTCGCAACAGTCCGGTCTGCATGCTCATCACATCAGTGGCGACAAATCCGTCCGTAGCGCAGCCGGCATGGCTCCCGGCTTGCCGACGATACCTTCGTCCATGGCAGCTAAAACGGCAGCGTCCGATATTCTGGACGTTCGGCAAAGCATTCTGTTTATGGCGTTTCCCTCCAATATAGATCTCTTTCTTCCTCAAAGCCTGCGCCGCTTGGCCACTCGTGCTCACGATTCTGCACGCCTGGATTGTGCACAGGAAATGCAACGCCAGCGTAAAGGGCAGGTAAGCTCCTCTTTCATTGTCTATGCGCGGTGCCAGGCATAAGCCGGCACTGCGCGAGCAAGCCCCCTTATAACGCGACGCGCAAGCGTCAAACTTTGCCTGACATTGCGTCAGGAGACTCAGCCCAGAGGCATTTATGAGTAACAACCTCGACCAGCTCACCGATTGGTTGAAAGACCACAAGATCACAGAAGTCGAATGCATGATCGCCGACTTGACCGGTATCACCCGGGGCAAGATCTCGCCGACCAACAAGTTCATCGCCGAAAAAGGCATGCGCCTGCCAGAGAGTGTTCTGTTGCAGACTGTGACCGGCGACTACGTCGAAGACGACATCTATTACGAGCTGCTCGATCCGGCCGACATCGACATGATCTGCCGCCCCGACCAGAACGCCGTGTACATGGTGCCATGGGCCATCGAGCCAACCGCTCAGGTGATCCACGACACCTACGACAAGCAAGGCAACCCGATCGAGCTGTCGCCGCGCAACGTCCTCAAGAAGGTACTCAAGCTCTACGCCGACAAGGGCTGGCAGCCGATTGTGGCGCCGGAGATGGAGTTTTACCTGACCAAGCGCAGTGACGACCCTGACTATCCGTTGCAGCCGCCAATCGGCCGCTCGGGCCGTCCGGAAATCGGTCGTCAGTCGTTCTCTATCGAAGCGGCGAACGAATTCGACCCGCTGTTCGAAGACGTCTACGACTGGTGCGAATTGCAGGAACTGGATCTCGACACGCTTATCCACGAGGACGGCACGGCGCAGATGGAAATCAACTTCCGTCACGGCGACGCCCTGTCGCTGGCCGACCAGATTCTGGTGTTCAAACGCACCATGCGTGAAGCCGCGCTGAAGCACGACGTGGCCGCGACCTTTATGGCCAAGCCGATGACTGGCGAGCCGGGCAGTGCCATGCACTTGCACCAGAGCATCATCGACATCGAAACCGGCAAAAACGTCTTCTCCAATGAAGACGGGACCATGAGCCAGTTGTTCCTGCACCACATCGGTGGCCTGCAGAAACTGATCCCGGAATTGCTGCCGCTGTTCGCTCCGAACGTCAACTCGTTCCGCCGCTTCCTGCCGGACACCTCGGCACCAGTGAACGTGGAGTGGGGCGAAGAAAACCGCACCGTGGGCCTGCGCGTACCGGATGCCGGCCCGCAGAACCGTCGGGTGGAAAACCGCCTGCCGGGCGCCGACGCCAACCCGTACCTGGCGATTGCCGCGAGCCTGCTCTGCGGTTACATCGGCATGGTTGAAGGCCTCAACCCGAGCGCGCCAGTGGTCGGTCGTGGTTACGAGCGCCGCAACCTGCGCCTGCCGCTGACCATCGAAGATGCGCTGGAGCGTATGGAAAACAGCGCGACCATCGAGAAATACCTGGGCAAAACTTTCATCACTGGCTACGTCGCGGTCAAGCGGGCCGAGCATGAAAACTTCAAGCGCGTGATCAGTTCGTGGGAGCGTGAGTACCTGCTCTTCGCCGTCTGATACGCCGGGCGCGGCCCTCGCAAGCCGCGCCTTCACCGATAACAAGGAGAATTGGCATGACCAGCAACAACCCGCAAACCCGCGAGTGGCAAGCACTCAGCAATGATCATCACCTGGCCCCGTTCAGCGACTTCAAGCAGCTGAAAGAGAAAGGCCCGCGGATCATCACCAACGCCAAGGGCGTTTACCTGTGGGACAGCGAAGGCAACAAGATCCTCGACGGCATGGCCGGTCTGTGGTGCGTGGCCATCGGTTACGGTCGTGACGAACTGGCTGACGCTGCCGCTAAACAGATGCGCGAACTGCCTTATTACAACCTGTTCTTCCAGACCGCCCACCCGCCGGCACTCGAACTGGCCAAGGCTATCGCCGACGTCGCACCGGAAGGCATGAACCACGTCTTCTTCACCGGTTCCGGTTCCGAAGGCAACGACACCATGCTGCGTATGGTTCGCCACTACTGGGCGATCAAGGGCCAGCCGAACAAGAAAGTCATCATCAGCCGCAAGAACGGTTATCACGGTTCCACCGTGGCCGGCGCGAGCCTCGGCGGCATGACCTATATGCACGAGCAGGGCGACTTGCCGATACCGGGCATCGTCCACATTGCGCAGCCGTACTGGTTCGCCGAAGGCGGCGACATGTCCCCGGAAGAGTTCGGCATCTGGGCGGCCAATCAGCTGGAAGAAAAGATTCTCGAAGTCGGCGTCGACAACGTCGGTGCCTTTATTGCCGAGCCGATCCAGGGCGCCGGCGGCGTGATCATTCCGCCAGACACCTACTGGCCGCGCATCAAGGAAATCCTCGCCAAGTACGACATCCTCTTTGTCGCTGACGAAGTGATCTGCGGTTTCGGCCGTACCGGCCAGTGGTTCGGCAGCGATTTCTACGACCTCAAACCCGACATGATGACCATCGCCAAAGGCCTGACCTCCGGCTACATCCCGATGGGTGGCCTGATCGTGCGCGACGAAGTGGTGAAGGTGCTCAACGAAGGCGGCGACTTCAACCACGGCTTCACCTACTCCGGTCACCCGGTGGCGGCAGCGGTGGGTCTGGAAAACATCCGCATTCTGCGTGACGAGAAAATTATCGAGAACGCGCACAACGAAACGGCACCGTATTTGCAGAAACGTCTGCGCGAGCTGAACGATCACCCGTTGGTGGGTGAAGTGCGCGGGGTCGGTCTGCTGGGCGCAATCGAGCTGGTACAGGACAAGGCCACTCGCAAGCGTTACGAAGGCAAGGGTGTCGGCATGATCTGCCGCCAGTTCTGCTTCGACAACGGGCTGATCATGCGCGCTGTGGGCGACACCATGATCATCGCGCCGCCGCTGGTGATCAGCAAAGCGGAGATTGATGAGCTGGTTACAAAGGCACGCAAGTGTCTGGACCTGACCCTCAGTGCGTTGCAGGGCTAAGTGCTAGGCTTTGGGCGGGGGAGCTGCGGCGCACTCGCTCAAAGCTGTCAGAAAGGCTGGTCTTTCCTTGAAAGACCGCCTCGGATCTTGCCAGACTAGCCGCGGTTCCAGTTGTCCGGGTTCGGCCGCTGAACAATGTGGTTCAAAAAAGAAAAATTTGGAGCATGACGCATGAAGGCATTAGGTAAAAAGCTTGCTGGCAAGACTCTGCTCGCCCTGTCCGTCGCGGGCATGATGGCGGGTGCGGTTCACGCGGACGACAAGGTGTTGCACGTCTACAACTGGTCTGACTACATCGCTCCGGACACCATCGCCAACTTCGAGAAAGAGTCGGGGATCAAGGTCGTCTACGACGTATTCGACAGCAACGAAACCCTGGAAGCCAAACTGCTGGCAGGCAAGTCCGGCTATGACGTGGTCGTGCCATCGAACAACTTCCTGGCCAAGCAGATCAAGGCTGGCGTTTACCAGGAGCTGGATCAGTCCAAGCTGCCTAACTGGAAGAACCTGAACCAGGATCTGCTCAAGGCCGTGTCGGTCAGCGACCCGGGCAACAAACACGCCTTCCCGTACATGTGGGGCTCGATCGGCATCGGCTACAACGCGGAGAAGGTCAAGGCTGCGCTGGGCGTTGACACCATCGATTCGTGGGACGTGCTGCTCAAGCCGGAGAACATCGCCAAGCTCAAGGGCTGCGGTGTGAGCTTCCTCGATTCGCCGACCGAAATGCTTCCGGTCGCACTGCACTACCTGGGCCTGCCAACCGACAGCCAGAAGAAAGAAGACATCAAGAAAGCCGAGGAACTGTTCCTCAAGATTCGTCCTTCGATCACCTACTTCCACTCCTCCAAGTACATCTCGGACCTGGCCAACGGCAACATCTGCGTAGCGGTCGGCTACTCGGGTGACGTGCAGCAAGCCAAGTCGCGTGCCGCCGAGGCTGGTGACAAGGTCAAAGTCAGCTACGCCATTCCGAAGGAAGGCGCTGGCAGCTTCTTCGACATGGTCGCCATCCCTAAAGATGCCGAAAACGTTGAAGGCGCCTACAAGTTCATGACCTTCCTGCAGAAGCCTGAAGTCATGGCCGGCATCACCAACGCCGTACGCTTCCCGAACGGCAACGCTGCTGCAACCCCTCTGGTAGAGAAAGACATCACCAGCGATCCAGGCATCTACCCGCCAGCCGACGTGCAGGCCAAGTTGTATGCGATCGCCGATCTGCCAGCGGCCACCCAGCGTGAAATGACTCGCAGCTGGACCAAAATCAAATCCGGTAAATAAACCGGTTTGACGCAGCAACCGTTGGCCGTCGCCTTCGCCTGGGCGGCCAGCGGTGCAATTAAATGACAGAAAGTTTTGCTGGAACGGTTTTTCGAGGGTAAGTTGCGCGCCGGTTTTGTTGCCGGGCAGTCATGGCTGTCATGCAGCGCGGGGCAACTTGGGCCCAACTAATTTAGAGGACCTCCACTTGCCTATTTTTTCTTCTTTGCGCAAAGCCCTGCTGGCCACTGCCGGCCTGACGATTGCTGTCGGAGCCCAGGCCGCCGGTACGGTGCATATTTATAACTGGTCGGATTACATCGGCGAGACCACCCTGGCGGACTTCCAGAAAGCCACCGGGATCAAACCGGTCTACGACGTGTTCGACAGCAACGAAACCCTGGAAGGCAAATTGCTCGCCGGGCGTACCGGTTACGACGTGGTCGTGCCGTCGAACCACTTCCTCGGAAAACAGATCAAGGCGGGTGCGTTCCAGAAGCTCGACAAGTCGCAACTGCCGAACTATTCCAATCTCGACCCGGTGCTGCTCAAGCGTCTGGAACAGAACGATCCGGGCAACCTGTACGCCGTGCCGTACCTGTGGGGCACCAACGGCATCGGTTACAACGTCGACAAGGTCAAGGCTGTGCTCGGTATCGACAAGATCGATTCCTGGAGCGTGCTGTTCGAACCCGAGAACATCAAGAAGCTGCACAGCTGCGGCGTAGCATTCCTCGATTCGGCCGATGAAATGATGCCGACCGTGCTCAACTATATGGGCCTGAACGCCAACAGCACCGATCCCAAGGATTACGCCAAGGCCACCGACAAGTTGCTCGCGGTGCGTCCTTACGTGACCTACTTCCACTCGTCCAAATACATCGGCGACCTGGCCAACGGCGACATCTGCGTGGCCATCGGTTTCTCCGGTGACATCTTCCAGGCCAAGCACCGCGCCGAGGAAGCCAAGAAAGGCGTGAACATCGCCTATTCGATTCCAAAAGAAGGCGGCGCACTGTGGTTCGACATGCTGGCGATTCCGAAGGACTCGTCCAACGTCAAAGAGGCCCACGCCTTCATCAACTATTTGCTGAAACCTGAGGTGATCGCCCAGGTCAGTGATTACGTCGGTTACGCCAACCCCAACCCGGGTTCGGACAAGCTGATGGAGCAGTCCATTCGCACCGACGAAGCGGTTTATCCACCGCAAGCAGTCCTCGACAAGACTTACGTGTCGGTCGAGTTGCCACCCAATATTCAGCGTTTGATGACCCGTAGCTGGACCAAGGTCAAGTCGGGCAAATAACGCTAAAACTATCCTGGGTTCGTCTTGCGTGGGCGAACTGCAATTTTGTTGGGAGTTTCGTAAATGGCAGTTGCCTCCGGCGCCTATAAGAAAGCCCTCGAGGGCGACCAGACACCTAAACAGGTGTTGGTCAAAATCGACCGGGTCACGAAGAAGTTCGACGAGACGATTGCCGTGGACGATGTGTCCCTGGAAATCAAGAAGGGCGAGATCTTCGCCCTGCTCGGCGGTTCGGGATCGGGCAAGTCCACTCTGCTGCGGATGCTGGCAGGGTTCGAACGGCCCACGGAGGGGCGCATTGTCCTCGACGGCGTCGACATCACCGACATGCCGCCGTACGAGCGACCGATCAACATGATGTTCCAGTCGTACGCCTTGTTCCCGCACATGACCGTGGCGCAGAACATCGCGTTCGGCCTGCAACAGGACAAGATTCCCAAGGCCGAGGTCGACGCCCGCGTGGCCGAGATGCTCAAACTGGTGCAGATGAGTCAGTACGCCAAGCGCAAGCCGCATCAACTGTCCGGCGGTCAGCGTCAGCGTGTGGCGCTGGCCCGCTCGCTGGCCAAACGGCCGAAACTACTGCTGCTCGACGAACCGATGGGTGCACTGGACAAGAAACTGCGTTCGCAGATGCAGCTGGAACTGGTCGAGATCATCGAGCGCGTGGGTGTGACCTGCGTGATGGTGACGCACGACCAGGAAGAGGCCATGACCATGGCCGAGCGCATCGCGATCATGCACCTGGGCTGCGCCCAGATCGGCAGCCCGATCGACATCTACGAAACCCCGACCAGCCGTCTGGTCTGCGAATTCATCGGCAACGTGAACATCTTCGAAGGCGAAGTGATCGACGACGCCGAAGGCCACGCGACTATCACCTGCAAGGACCTCGACCGGCAGATCTACGTTGGCCACGGCATCAGCACTTCGGTGCAAGACAAGTCCGTGACCTACGCGATCCGTCCGGAGAAGTTGCTGGTCACCGCCGATCAACCGACCTGCGAATACAACTGGTCGAGCGGCAAGGTGCATGACATTGCCTACCTCGGCGGACACTCGGTGTTCTACGTCGAATTGCCGAGCGGCAAACTGGTGCAGTCGTTCGTGGCCAACGCCCAGCGGCGTGGTACTTCGCTCATGAACATGCGCAAATTCAAACGCCGCCTCAATCGAATAATTCCCGGTGGCCGCCAACTGGTCATCGGGGTCCCGTTCATCTGGCTGTTCCTGTTCTTCATGCTGCCGTTCTTCATCGTTCTGAAGATCAGCTTCGCCGAAGCCGACGTAGCCATCCCGCCGTACACCGAGATCTACACGTTTGCCGAGCAGAAGCTGCAACTGCTGCTGAACCTGGGCAACTACGCGATGCTCGGCGACGACGAGTTGTACATCGCCGCCTACCTCGGCTCGCTGAAGATGGCGCTGATCAGCACCATTCTCTGCCTGGTGATCGGCTACCCGATGGCCTACGCCATCGCCAGCGCCCGTAAAGAGCTGCAAACGGTACTGGTGCTGCTGATCATGATGCCGACCTGGACCGCGATCCTGATCCGCGTTTACGCGTGGATGGGCATCCTCAGCAACAACGGCCTGCTCAACGGTTTCCTGATGAGCATGGGCTTTATCGACGAGCCGCTGCAGATCCTCAACACCAACCTCGCGGTGTACATCGGTGTGGTCTATTCGTACCTGCCGTTCATGATCCTGCCGCTGTACGCCAACCTGGTGAAGCACGATCACAGCCTGCTGGAAGCCGCTTCCGACCTCGGATCGAGCACCTTCAACAGCTTTTGGAAAATCACCATCCCACTGTCCAAGAACGGCATCATCGCGGGTTGCATGCTGGTGTTCATTCCGGTGGTGGGCGAGTTCGTGATCCCGGAACTGCTCGGCGGTCCGGAAACCCTGATGATCGGTAAAGTGCTCTGGCAAGAATTCTTCAACAACCGCGACTGGCCGGTGGCGTCTGCCCTGGCAGTGGTGATGCTGGCGATCCTGATTGTGCCGATCATCCTGTTCAACCGCAGTCAGGCCAAGGAAATGGAGGGTAAAGAATGAAGCGCATCCGTTTCTCCAGCCTGATGCTGGTCCTGGGTTTGTTGTTTATTTATCTGCCGATGCTGATTTTGGTGATCTACTCGTTTAACGCCTCGAAGCTGGTGACGGTGTGGGGCGGCTGGTCGATCAAGTGGTACGTCGGCCTGCTCGACAACACGCAACTGATGGGCTCGGTGGTGCGTTCGCTGGAAATCGCCTGCTACACCGCCGTTGCGGCGGTGGCTCTGGGCACGCTGGCGGCATTCGTGCTGACCCGCATCACCCACTTCAAGGGCCGCACGCTGTTTGGCGGCCTGGTGACAGCGCCGCTGGTGATGCCGGAAGTGATCACCGGTCTGTCGCTGTTGCTGCTGTTCGTGGCCATGGCGCAGATGATCGGCTGGCCGCAGGAACGTGGCATTGTCACCATCTGGATCGCCCACACGACGTTCTGTGCGGCGTACGTGGCGGTGGTGGTGTCGGCGCGTCTGCGTGAACTGGACCTGTCGATCGAAGAAGCGGCGATGGACCTCGGTGCGCGGCCGTGGAAGGTGTTCTTCCTGATCACCATCCCGATGATCGCGCCGTCGCTGGCGGCGGGCGGCATGATGTCGTTCGCCCTGTCGCTGGACGACCTGGTACTGGCGAGCTTCGTCTCCGGCCCGGGTTCGACGACCCTGCCGATGGAAGTGTTCTCGGCGGTGCGTCTGGGCGTGAAGCCTGAGATCAACGCGGTGGCGAGTCTGATTCTGCTGGCCGTGTCGATTGTGACCTTCATGGTCTGGTTCTTCAGCCGCCGTGCCGAAGAAGCCCGCAAGAAAGCCATCCAGCAAGCCATCGAAGAAAGCGCTGCCGATTCGTGGAAGCAGCCGGACGTGCGTCGCGCACCGGCGCCGGAAGCGGCGTAAGCCAATCGGGTTGGTCTCAGTATCGAGGCCAACCCGAATCCAATGCTGGAATGGGTTTCTGTGGTGAGGGGATTTATCCCCGATGGACCGCGCAGCAGGCCCCTGCTTTTTGGATCAAGAGAGGGGTTGCTTCGCAACCCATCGGGGATAAATCCCCTCGCCACAGGACCCATTCCACAGTTGGATTTAGGCAGTCCAGGGGGACTTGCGGATGACTTCGACGAAGTTCATCGGCTTGAACCCAGGCTGCTGATCCTTCAGCACATCGGTCTTCACATTGCCGAATGTGGTCTGCGGACGATGACGCAAGCCATCGGCAAATGCGCAGATAATGCATTCCTTGAAACCCTCCCCACGCGGGTGCGCATGCACCACCGCTTCGCGCTGCACCGTGCTGAACGCTGCGTAATCCATGCCCAATACGTCCATCTCGACACCGGCGGTTACCAGTGCCACGGTCGGGCGCAGATGCTTCGGCACGCCCGGGGTGGTGTGCAGGGCAATCGACAACCAGACCTGTTCGATGTCGTCATCGCTCAAGCCATACGGTTTCAGAAAAGCCGCTGCAGCGTTGGCACCATCGACTTCAAAACGCTCGTCGTCACTGCGATAACCTTCGACCAGACCGAGGTCATGAAACATCGCGCCGACGTACAGCAGCTCCGGATCGTAGGTCAGTTGCTGACGCTCGCCGCTCAGCGCACCGAACAGAAACACCCGGCGCGAGTGGTGATAGAGCAGGTCGGATTCGATGTCACGGATGTATTCGGTGGTAGCCCGTGCGAGGGCGCTGTCGGGGATTTTGATACCGGCGATGGTGGTGCTCATGGGAGATTTCCTCGTCGAAACGCCGGGTCGGCGCTGATGGGGAAAGTCTGTTCCCGACGCAGATACCGAACAATCAACGCATGGTTGCGATCCTTGCCAATCCACCTGCAAATCGTGCCAACTGACCCCGGAGCCTGGATAACAATCCATTGTGGCGAGGGAGCTTGCTCCCGCTCGGCTGCGCAGCAGTCGTAAATCCGGCGTCCGTGGCTTGACTGACACAAACCGGTTGAATGGTTTCGGGACTGCTGCGCAGCCCAGCGGGAGCAAGCTCCCTCGCCACAAAGATTGCTTGGAGGCTTATGAACAAAACCGTTGCCATCGTGGTATTCCCCGGCGTGCAGTCGCTGGACGTCACCGGTCCCATGGATGTGTTTGCAGAGGCCAATCGTTTTCTCGCGCCCGAGGATCACTATCGGCTGGAGGTGATTGGCGTCGAGCATGGCCCGATGGCCTGCTCCAACGGTCTGGTACTGAACGCCCATCGTCATTTCAGCGAAGTGCCGGACGCCTTTGACCTGTTACTGGTCGCCGGCGGGCCGCAGCTGCCATTCATGAGTTTCGGCAAGTCCTTCGACACCTGGCTGCGTGAAGCCTGCGCCCGCGCAAAGCGTTTCGGCTCGATCTGCAACGGCGCGTTCATGTTGGCGCGTGCGGGGTTGCTTGAAGGCCGCACGGTGACGACTCACTGGAACGATGCCGAGGCCTTGGCGCTGTTGTATCCGTCGACGCAGGTCGACGCGGATCGTTTGTACGTCGAGGACGGTGCGCTCTACACCTCGGCCGGGGTGACGGCGGGGATTGATCTGTCGTTGTACTTGCTGGCCCGTGATCACGGTGCTGAGGTGGCGCTGAGCGTTGCAAAACGGCTGGTGGTGTTCACTCAGCGTTCTGGTGGGCAGTCGCAGTTCAGCCCGTTCCTGACGCCGCACGCAGAGCCGACGTCGGCGGTGGCGATGGTGCAGTTGTATGTGTTGGCCAATCTCACCGGGGATCTGACCATTGCCGATCTGGCCAATGCGGCGAACATGAGTGCGCGCAATTTCTCTCGGGTGTTTGCCCGGGAAGCCAAGGTCACCCCGGCGGAGTTCGTCGAACGGGCGCGGGTGGATGCGGCGCGGGTGATGCTGGAAAGCACCCAGGCACCGCTGAAGACCGTGGCGTATCAGTGCGGGTTTCGTGATGCACAGCATATGCGCGGGGTGTTCAACCGTCGGTTGGGCGTGACACCGCAGCAGTTTCGGCTGAATTTTGCGGTGATGCTCTGAGATTTAAGGTGTTGCTGATGGCCCTTTCGCGAGCAGGCTCGCTCCCACAGGGGAATGCATTCCAAATGTGGGAGCGAGCCTGCTCGCGAAGGCGTCAGCCCGGAAAACCAAAAACTATTGCGCAGCCCGCGCCGGCAACAGCTTGAGGGTGCTGCGGGTATTCGCCGTCACTTCTTCCTCGCTGAAATGCGCCTGCACATACATCCCGTCGACATACGCCTCAGCTTGATCGTCGTAATGGCTGTCGAACGGCACGCCGCTCTGTCCGACCGGATTGATCGTCAAGCTGTGCGCCGGGTCGGCGAAATCCACCAGACGCCGCGTTGAAGGCCCGTAAGTCACCGGCCATGGCGCCGGGCCGATTTTCGCCGAGAGGTTGTTCGGCACTTCATGACTGCCTGGTGCCGCGAACGGTCCGACGTTGAAAATCCGGTCCAGCGGCTTCTGTTGCCCCAGCGGATGCCCGTGGGTCAGCGTATGCGCCGTGCCCCATTGCCAACCCGCCACATCGTCGCCAAGGGTCAGTTTCAGGTGCTTGATGCTTGCCTGCCACGCTGTACGCACGACATCGGCGCGGGTCTCTTTGTTCGGCGTGTTGCGGTTGTCCCACCACGGTGAATCAGCGTTCGCCGCCAGCCGTGGCAGTGCCGAATCGATCACCCGCGTCGACAACAGCGTCTCGAAAAAATCGTTACCCAATTCATCGCGCATCGCCGCATCGGCCAAGTCGTAGAGGAACTGGTTGAATACGGTTGCACTGACCGAATCCAGCGGATAATCGCCTGGCCACTGCGCCAGTTGCTCCACCAGTTTCAGCTGCGCCGGGTCACTGACCACTTCACGCAGCACCGGCAGCAATGGCGCCAGCAGTCGCGGGCCGTAACCGGTGGCGGTGCCGAGTTGCAGTTTCTGGTTGGCCTCGTTGGTCCACTTGACGCTCTTGTCGCTGAGTTGGCGATTGAGTTGCTGGCCGCGATCGGCGAGGTTGTAGTAGCCGGGAATCTCCATGCCGGTCGGCGAAACCGGCTGAAAATTGGCCGAGACGATGTAGCCACGTGCCGGGTTTTCTTCCTGTGGATTGGCGCTGAACGGGTAATAACCGTCCTTGTCCGCCTGATTAGTGCTGCCGTCGAGAATGAAGCCCGGCTTCACCCCGGCCGGACGCTTGGGCAGCAGCGCCGAAGCCCACCAGGCGATATCACCCTTGGCATTGGCGTAAACCAGGTTCAGCCCCGGCGCCTGCACCTTGGCCGCCGCCGCGCGGGCCTTGGCCAACGTGTCGGCGCGGTTGAGCTGATAGAAACCTTCAAGAATCGGGTTCGGTGTTTCGAGGAACGCCCACCACATCGCAATCGGCGTCTTGCCGGCGGCAGTGCCAAGCGCATCGTTGACGATCGGACCATGCGGCGACTGACGCAGGGTGAGCGTCACCGGCGCCTGGCCCTTCACATTGATCTGCTGCTCCGTGCTGACCATGTCGGTCCACTGGCCGCGATACCAAACCTGATTGGGATTGTCCGGATTGACCTTCTCGGCGATCAGGTCCAGGTCGTCGTTCTGGAACATGGTCAGGCTCCAGCCGAAATCCAGGTTGTGCCCCAGAAATGCGAACGGCACCAGCGCCTGATGATGGCCGTAGAGTTCGAAGCCCGGCGCCGACAACTGCGCCTCGTACCACACGGACGGCACCGAGAAACGAATGTGCGGATCACCGGCCAGCAGCGGTTTGCCACTCTGGCTGCGACTGCCCGCGATGACCCAGGCGTTGCTGCCTTCGAACTGCGGCAGACCGTTGTCGATCAGCGCCTGTTCGCTGAGGCGGGCGAGGGCGTTGAGGTCTTTCCAGTCGCCGGCGGCAAGCGCCGGAGTCGGGTTGGCGCGACTCTTCGCCAACACACCTTTGGGCTGCCAGTCGAGATCGAAGACATTGAGGTAATCGACGCCGAGTTGATCGCGCACGTAAGTCAGCAACGGCTCGGTGCGGAACGCGGCGGCAAAGCTGTAAGCCATGTAACCGGCGACGCTGATGCTGTCTTCGGCAGTGAACGGCCGCTTGGGGATGCCCAGCACGTCGAACTCGACCGGTGCGGCGTGAGTGTCCTGATATTGGTTGATGCCATCCAGATAGGCTTGCAGGCCCTTCCACGCCGGTGACTGCTTGTCGAGGCGGGCGACATAACTGGCGGCGCGCTCACGGATGCGCAGGCTGCGGAACAGTTTGTCGGTGTCGAGCAGTTTCGGCCCGAGCACTTCGGCCAGTTCGCCACGGGCGAGGCGGCGCATGGCTTCCATTTGAAACAGCCGATCCTGCGCATGCACATAGCCAAGGGCGCGGTAGAGGTCGGTTTCGTTCTCGGCGCGGATGTGCGGCACGCCGCGCTCGTCGTAGCGCACGGTCACCGAACCCTGCAGGTTGCGCAGTTCGACCTGGCCCTGGCGGGACGGCTGCTTGCTGTAGACATACCAGCCGGCGCCGGCGAGCAGGACAACGATGAGCAAGGCAAGAACGGTGAACACGCGCTTCATGGTGACTCCTTGTGCATGCGGGATTGCCGCCCGTCGGGCTGCAAACAATTAGCACAGACCTTCTGTGCCGTGCATCGCTGTCCTTGAAAAGTCCGGAATGCCTTACTTCGTTTCTACCGGCCACGGGCAGTAACAGCCGACCGCCAGGGTGTGTGTGGCATTCACCGGGCGATCATCCGTCAGGGCATTGAGGATCGGTTCGATAAAACTGTTACTGGAGTTGCAGGTCAGGCCTTCGCTGTAAGGGCCGAAGTACGCCAGTTTGCCGCTGCGGTCCCAGATCGCCACAGCCGGGCTGGCCGGGACCTGCTCGGAACCGGGCAACACCGTGATGGTTTTCAGGGCGCTGAGCGTGGCGGGCAACTGGCCGTGGCTGCCTGCTCTCTGCACGGCAAAAAATTCCACGCCTTTGCCGCTGTACTGCTCGACCATCTCGGTCAGGTGCTGCTGATTGCCGACGTTGCACGGGCAGGCCGGGTCCCAGAAGTGGACGAGGCGGATGCTGCCGGGGCCGGCGAGGTTGTCCGGCAGGCGCAACGGATCACCGGAAAACACTGCTGTGTGTTCGCTGAACGCCCGCAGGTATCGCCCCTGAAACCAGTCGTACGCGGTCCACAGCACGCCGGCACACACAAGCGCGAGCAGGCTGGCAAACAGTGCGGTGCGGTAGGGCGAACGCATGGTTTTCGATCCCGAGGAGGTGGGCTAGCTTGCCATGCTTGCCGCGACAGATGAATATCGCAGGCCGATAAAGTCTGTTTACTGTTCTGGAATTGCCTCATGCCTGCCACTTTCGACCCCGATCAAATCCGCGCCAGCCTCAAGCCTCTGGCCGAGTGGCAGGCGTTGTCGGAGGAGGCCAAGGCCTATCAGCGGTTCTATAAAACCGACTTCCCCGAGCGCGATGTCTGGCGCGGCATGGGGCGGTTTGCCGTGGACGGTTACGAACTGGTCAGCCATTGTTGGTGGCCGGAGAAGGTCAAGGGCACGCTGTTTCTGCTGCACGGTTTCTACGATCACACCGGGCTCTATCGGCATGTGATCGAGTGGGCGCTGGACCAGGATTTTGCCGTGATCGCCTGCGACTTGCCGGGGCATGGTCTGTCGAGTGGGCCGCGAGCGAGCATCCGTGACTTCTCCGAATATCAGGACGCGCTGCAAGCCTTGTTCGCCGAAGCGAATTCGATTGCGCTACCTCAGCCGTGGCACTTGTGCGGGCAAAGTACCGGCGGGGCGATCGTGGTCGATCATGTGCTCAATCATGGCGAGAACAGCCCGGCGCAGGGGCAGTTGATCTTGTTGTCGCCGCTGGTGCGGCCGCGGGCGTGGGGCTGGTCGCAGCTGAGTTACTACCTGCTCAGACCGTTCGTGCGGGGCATCGCCCGGCGCTTCAGCGAGAATTCCAATGACCCGGATTTCCTGCCGTTTCTGCTGGCCGATCCGTTGCAGCCCAAGCGCTTGCCGACGGCATGGGTCGGGGCGCTTTCACGCTGGATCAACCGCGTGGAATACGCGAAAAAAAGTCCGCGACGGCCGCTGATCATTCAGGGGCAGGCGGACATGACGGTCGACTGGCAGCACAATTTGCAGGTATTGAAGTGGAAGTTCGATCGGCCGCAGATCTTGCTGCTGCCCGAGGCGCGGCATCACCTGGCCAATGAGACGGCGGAGATGCGCGAGGAGTATTTCGAGTTTTTGAGCAAGCGGATCAGGGGCAGAAATCTCTAGCGTCTGTGAGGGCCTCTTCGCGAGCAGGCTCGCTCCCACATTGGATCTTCAGAGGATATAAAACTTGTGAGCATCCCGAATCCCTGTGGGAGCGAGCCTGCTCGCGAAGGCGGCCGGTCAGGCGCTAAAAATCACTGCCCTACCGCTAGGCCTGCGCGGATCGCTGCCAGCGCCGCCTGGTAATAAGCCTTGCCCTCGGTCGATTCGGCAAACGTCGCGAACTCTTCCAGCTCTTCATCCGACAGGTCGCGATACACGTAGAGCAGGGTGTTGTTCATGTCCGCGCCAATCTGGTCCATCAAGCGCTGACGCTGGCCGTTCAACATGCCTTGCGCCTGACCGCCACCGAGCAGGCCGGGGATCATCGAACTCAAACTGTCCGCCGCCACGCCGGCAATCGCCAGACTGACTTCGGCGCCAGCCTCGCGGGCAGGCAGAGCCTGGGCGAGGTGACCAATGATCAGCAGGCGGCTGTCGCTGGCCGGCATCTTCGGCAAGCCCTTGGCATTTTTTGCCAGTTGATCGCGGCGGGTCGCGAGTAATTCAGCCGCGACGATTTTCTTGCCCAGCGGCGATTGAAAGAACGACAGGGCCGGCTTCGGATCAGCGAGGTTCTGCCGCAGTTGTGCTTCGGCACGTTGATCCATGGCCTGTGGGGCAAAGCGCTGATTGCTGTTGTTCACCAGCGCTTGAAACACGGCGGGCGGCAGGCTGCTTTGATAGCGCTGCTGCGCGGCACTCAGGGCGTCATTGAAATGCGCACGTTGATCTGGCCAGCCGGCGACCTTGTACAGCTGATCGTGGCCGTCCGCCCAGGCGGGCAAAACACAGAACATCAACAGTGAAAAAAGCAAACGGCGCATAGGGACTCCTGTCAGCAGCGGACTATTCTCCGTGCGGTGCCGGTACTTGTCGAGAATTCGTATCCCGCCGCCGCGTGGCTCTGTCGGATTTCTTGCCGCCGACATACTATGCGCGCCATGCAAATATCCTCTGAACACCCGCTGCTGTTACGCATTGTCGACGACCTGGCCGAACACGGCTGGTCGCAGCAGAACATTTTCCTGCCCGCCGGTTTGACCCGCGAGCTGGCGGCCGAGTGCCGCAAACGTGAGGCCGAGGGTGAACTGGCGCCGGCGGCGGTTGGCCGTGGGCCGTTTTCAGAGATTCGTGAAGGTATTCGCGGCGACCATATCCAGTGGATCGATCCCGGTCAGGCCGAGGCCAGCGACCGTTATCTGAACCTGATGAACAGCCTGCGTGAGGCACTCAACCGGGGCTTGTTCCTCGGCCTTGAAGACTTTGAATGCCATTTCGCCCTGTACCCGCCGGGTGCGTTTTATCGCAGGCATGTCGACCGTTTCCGCGACGATGACAAGCGCATGGTTTCGGTGGTGGTCTACCTCAACGATGGCTGGCTGCCGGAGGACGGTGGTCAGTTGCGCATGTACCTGAGCGATGAGCGCGTGCATGACGTGCAGCCTACTGGCGGTTGTCTGGTGGTGTTTCTCTCCGGCGAAGTACCGCATGAAGTGCTGCCGGCCAATCGTGAACGCCTGTCGCTGACCGGTTGGTTCCGCCGCCGTGGCAACGAGCCGTTCTGATGATGGAAAAGATTCTGGTCAGCCGCTGCCTGTTGGGCCATCGCGTGCGTTATGACGGCGGAGCCAGCGGGCCGTTCGATTTGCTCGAACAGTGGATTGTCGAAGGACGGGTGGTGCCGTTATGTCCGGAAGTCGCGGGTGGTTTGCCGACACCTCGTGCCGCAGCGGAAATCCCGGGCGGGCAGGGTGGTGAAGTGCTCGATGGCGTTGCCGCTGTGATTACCACCGATGGCGAGGATGTCAGCGCGCAGTTTCTGGATGGTGCTCGGCAGGCGCTGGAGTTGGTGCGCAAGCACGGTATTCGGGTGGCGGTGCTCAAGGCCAATAGCCCGTCGTGCGGCAATCTGCTCACGTATGACGGCACGTTCAGTGGAGTGAAAGTCTCCGGCGAAGGCGTGACGGCTGCGCTGCTCAAGCGCCATGGCGTGCAGGTTTTCAGCGAACTCGAATTGCCTCAGGCTGCAACAGCCCTGACACAACTGGACTAAAAACAAACCGCATATCCCATGTAGGAGTGAGCCTGCTCGCGATAGCGGTGTGTCAGTTAACAATTATGTCGACTGACCTGACGCCATCGCGAGCAGGCTCACTCCTACAGGGTTTTGTGTTCACTCGGGTTTGGGGAACCATTTCGCCGACAGCGCCGCCAGTCGCCCATCTGCCTTGATCCGCTGCATCGCGCTCGCAAGGCTGGCCTGAAACGCCGGATTACCCTTCTGAAACGGAATCGCCAATTCCACCGGGGCACTCACCGGCGGCTTCTCTTCAGTCAACGCCTGCACCAGCACCATCGGCCGTGGTTGCTCATCCTTTTTCGCCAGCAGTTGCGAATCAACCTTGCCGTAAGGCTCGCTGAAGTCGAAACGATCCTTGAGTTCAGGTGTCAGTGCTATGTGGTTGAGCGCGACGTCGTATTTGCCGCTTTCAACGCCCTGGAGCAGATCGCCCTCGTCGGTGACGATAAAGTCGGCACGCACATCGAGCTCGTTGGCCAGCAGTTGCCCCAGCTCGACCTCGAACCCCGTGAGTGTGTCGCCATCCTTGAAATTGAAGGGCGGTGTATTAGCCTCAAGGGCTATGCGCAACTCGCCACGGTCGTTGACGTCATCAATCAGTTCGGCGTGAGCCAAAGGGCTCAAAAGGGGTAGCAGGCAGATCAGGCCAGGCAGAAAACGCATGGTCACTCCTTTGAAATCATTATCGCGACGCTCTGATTCAGGCTCGCTTTGCTATGGTTGTCGAGTGCCTTCGACAACGAAAGGTCATGAAGTTGTCATGACCGTGCGGATTTTACGGAAAAACTGGAGAAGAGAATGAAAACATTCATGTCACGTGCCGCTTTGGCGGGCCTGCTGTTGGGTGCTTCGATGATGGCCAGCGCTGCGACGCCGGCGCCGGCGGGTGCTTCAGTCAGTATCGTCGAGCCGAGCAGTGGCGCCGTTGTGGACAAGACATTCAAGGTCAAGTTTGAAGTCAAAGGTATCGCGCTGGCACCGGCGGGTGACGTCACCGCAAACACCGGTCACCACCATTTGCTTGTCGATGCCAAGAGTACGATTCCCGCAGGCCAGGTCATTCCGGTCGACGCCAACCATATCCACTTTGGCAAAGCTCAAACCGAAACCGAGCTGACACTGACCCCGGGCAAGCACACCTTGCAACTGGAGCTGGGCGACAAGGGCCACATGGCTTTCGACCCGCCAATCGTTTCGGAAAAGATTACCGTGACCGTGAAATAAGTTTTTCACCGATATGAAAAAGGGAGCCCGAAGGCTCCCTTTTTTGTCGCTTGACGCGGATCAGAACAGAACGCGACTACGAATAGTGCCGTTGATGTGCTGCAGCTTCTCTTGCGCAAGGTCCGAGTACTCGGCGTCGACGTCGATCACCACGTAGCCAACCTTCTCGTTGGTCTGCAGGAACTGACCGGAGATGTTGATGCCGTTTTCGGCGAAGACCTTGTTGATCTCGCTCATCACACCCGGGATGTTCTCGTGGATGTGCAGCAGGCGGTGCTTGCCAGGGTGAGCCGGCAGGGCCACTTCCGGGAAGTTCACCGACGAAACGGAGGTGCCGTTGTCGCTGTACTTGACCAGTTTTTCTGCCACTTCCAGACCGATGTTGGCTTGCGCTTCGGCGGTCGAGCCACCGATGTGCGGGGTCAGGATCACGTTGTCGAGGCCACGCAGCGGGCTTTCGAACTCTTCGTCGTTGGAGCGTGGTTCCACCGGGAATACGTCGATGGCCGCGCCGATCAGGTGCTTGTCCTTGATCGCGTCGGCCAGGGCGTCCAGCTCGACCACGGTGCCGCGTGCAGCGTTGATCAGGATGCCGCCCTTCTTGATGGCGCGGATTTCCTTCTCGCCGATCATCCACTGGGTCGCAGCAGTTTCCGGAACGTGCAGGGTGACGATGTCGGACATGCCCAGCAGCTCGGTCAGGTTGCCGACCTGAGTGGCGTTGCCCAGCGGCAGCTTGGTCACGGTGTCGTAGAAGAACACCTGCATGCCCAGGCCTTCAGCCAGAACCGACAGCTGAGTACCGATCGAGCCGTAGCCGACGATGCCCAGCTTCTTGCCACGGATCTCGAAGGAGTTGGCCGCAGACTTGATCCAGCCACCACGGTGGCAGGAAGCGTTTTTCTCAGGGATGCCGCGCAGCAGCAGGATCGCTTCGGCCAGAACCAGCTCGGCAACCGAACGGGTGTTGGAGTACGGCGCGTTGAACACGGCGATACCGCGCTCGCGGGCAGCACTCAGGTCAACCTGGTTGGTGCCGATGCAGAAACAGCCGACCGCTACCAGCTTCTTCGCGTGATCGAAGATCTCTTCGGTCAGTTGGGTGCGCGAACGAATGCCGATGAAGTGAGCGTCAGCAATCTTTTCCTTGAGCTGGGCTTCCGGCAGAGAACCCGTGAGGTACTCGATGCTGGTGTAGCCCGCCGCCTTGAGGACGTCGACAGCCGATTGGTGGACGCCTTCGAGAAGAAGGAACTTGATCTTGCTCTTATCGAGAGAAGTCTTGCTCATCTGCGTAAACCTGTATCCCGGAGAAAAATGGCAGGGAAGGGAGCAGCCTGGAGCTGACCCAAACGGCAGGAAAGCCGTTACCGCAGATCTGGCCTTGGGCACTGGCCTGCGGGGTCGGTATGCTAGCATAGCCGCCCCGCTAAACACTCATTCCTGCGACGTGAAGCGTTCTCAGGATGACCATGAATTGTTCGAGAGTTCTGTCGATGACCAATCCTGCCCTGATTGATGAACTGAAGACCCTGGTCGAGCCTGGCAAGGTCCTGACCGACGCCGACTCCCTGAACGCGTACGGCAAGGATTGGACCAAGCACTTCGCCCCGGCGCCGAGCGCCATCGTGTTCCCCAAAACCATCGAGCAGGTCCAGGCCGTGGTTCGTTGGGCCAACACGCACAAGGTCGCGCTGGTGCCATCGGGCGGGCGCACCGGGCTTTCCGCCGCTGCGGTGGCCGCGAATGGCGAAGTGGTCGTGTCGTTCGACTACATGAACCAGATTCTCGACGTGAACCTCACCGACCGCACCGCCGTGTGTCAGCCGGGCGTGGTCACCGAGCATTTGCAGAACGTCGCCGAAGAAAAAGGCCTGTATTACCCGGTCGACTTTGCTTCGGCCGGTTCCAGCCAGATTGGCGGCAATATCGGCACCAATGCCGGCGGGATCAAGGTGATTCGCTACGGCATGACCCGCAACTGGGTGGCCGGTATGAAAGTCGTCACTGGTAAGGGCGATGTGCTGGAGCTGAACAAAGACCTGATCAAGAACGCCACCGGGTACGACCTGCGTCAGCTGTTCATTGGCGCTGAAGGCACCCTCGGTTTCGTCGTCGAAGCGACCATGCGTCTGGATCGTGCACCGAAAAACCTCACCGCGATGGTCCTTGGCACCGCCGATTTCGACTCGATCATGCCGGTGCTGCACGCCTTCCAGGGCAAGCTCGACCTGACCGCGTTCGAATTCTTCTCCGATAAAGCCCTGGCCAAAGTCATGGGCCGTGGTGACGTACCGGCACCGTTCGAAACCGACTGCCCGTTCTACGCCTTGCTGGAATTCGAAGCGACCAGCGAAGAAGTGGCCAACAGCGCGCTGGAAACCTTCGAGCACTGCGTCGAGCAGGGCTGGGTGCTGGACGGGGTGATGAGCCAGAGCGAATCGCAGCTGCAGAATCTATGGAAACTGCGCGAGTACATTTCCGAGACCATCTCGCACTGGACACCGTACAAGAACGACATTTCGGTCACCGTCTCGAAAGTGCCGGCGTTCTTGCAGGAAATCGACGCAATCGTCGGCAAACACTACCCGGATTTCGAAATTGTCTGGTTCGGCCACATCGGCGACGGCAACCTGCACCTGAATATCCTCAAGCCGGACAACCTGAGCAAGGACGAGTTCTTCGCCAAGTGCGCCACCGTCAACAAGTGGGTGTTCGAAACCGTCGAGAAGTACAACGGTTCGATCTCCGCCGAACACGGCGTCGGCATGACCAAACGCGATTACTTGACCTACAGCCGTTCGCCGGTCGAAATCGAGTACATGAAAGCGGTCAAAGCGGTGTTCGACCCGAACGGCATCATGAACCCGGGCAAGATCTTCGCGGTTTGATTGGCAATCCTTGATGAATCAATGAAGGCAGGAGTCGGTAAATGAGCTATCAGCACCAGTATGTCGACGGCACGCGCATCCACTTCCCGATCGGGAAAGTCGTGTGCATTGGCCGTAATTACGCCGAACACGCCAAGGAACTGGACAACCCGGTCCCTACCGAACCGCTGCTGTTCATCAAGCCGGGCAGTTGCGTGGTCGAGCTGGAAGGCGGTTTCAGCATTCCGACCGAGCGCGGTTCGGTGCATTACGAAGCGGAAATCGCCGTGTTGATCGGCAAGCCGCTGTCGACCAAGCCGAGCCGTGAAGAAGTGCTCGACGCAATCTCCGGTTTCGCCCCGGCACTGGATTTGACCCTGCGCGACAAGCAGGCTGAATTGAAAGCCAAGGGCCTGCCATGGGAAATCGCCAAGTCGTTCGACGGCGCGGCGGTGATTGCACCGTTCGTGGTCGGCAGCACATTTGCGGACCTCACCGACATTGGCATTCGCCTGACCATCAACGGTGAAGTGCGTCAGGACGGCAACAGCAGCGCGATGCTCAATCCGATCGTGCCGATGATTCAGCACATGGCCGGCTGCTTCTCGCTGCAGGCCGGTGATGTGATCCTCACTGGCACGCCAGTGGGTGTTGGCCCGCTGAATGTCGGCGATGACATCGTCCTCGAACTGGTTGACGCCAGCAGCTTCACCAGCAGCGTTCGCTAACTCTGCCATCCTTCCTTTGTTAAGGATGACACCGCAACTGTGGCGAGGGAGCTTGCTCCCGCTGGACTGCGCAGCAGGCCCCGGCTTTTGAATTGAAAAGCAGGGCCGCTTCGCGCCCCAGCGGGAGCAAGCTCCCTCGCCACAGGAGCCCAGCCGACATTTTTGGTGTTGTGCCCGCAATGGCGCAGGGCAATCCCGCCATTTGCCGTTTTTTTCACATCTTGTACGGATAATTCCTCTCATTCTGGCGTCTTAGCCGGCCTCTTTATGCTATTACCCATAGCCTGAAATTTCGGAAAGCGTCCCTCGATGTCATCTCAAGCTCAGCTCAAAAACTCTCGCCGCTCACGTTTCGCCCTGCGCTGGTACGCCTGGCTGCTGCTGGTGATTGCCGCTGCGTATGCGCTGGCGTTCGCCATGCATTGGGATGATCGCGGCGTGCTGTGGCTGCAGGAGCGCTTCGAAAGCCAGGCCGAGCAGAAAGAAAGCATCTGGCTGCCGGACTATCGGGTGGTCATTGATGCCAAGCCGCTGACGGGCATGGAAAAGGACGAGGCCTCCGACCTGTCCTACAACCCGCAGACCAAAACCCTGTTTTCAGTGATGGGCAAAAACCCGTTTCTCGCCGAGCTGACCCTGCAAGGGGAAGTGCTGCGCAAAATGCCGCTGGTGGGCTGGAGCAATCCGGAAGGCCTGACCGTCATGGAAAACGGCTTGATGGCGATCGTCGATGAGCGCCAGCACATGCTCTCGATCGTCAAAGTCGATGCCGATACCCGTGAACTGAACATAGCCAATTTCCCCAAATACGACCTCGGTCCGTCGAAAGACCAGAACAAGGCCTTTGAAGCGATCGCCTGGGACCCGCGCAACCACCAGTTACTGCTGGGTGAAGAACGCCCACCAGCGCTGTTCACCTGGAAAAGCGATGGCAGCCAGACTCTGAACGGCGACAAGCAGAAGCTGGCCAGTGATGAGCTGGATATACGCAATCTCTCGGCGCTGGCAATCGACCCGCGCACCGGCCACATGCTGGTACTGTCCGCCGATTCGCACCTGTTGCTGGAACTGGACGAGAAGGGCGAACAGGTCAGCTTCATGACCCTGCTCGGCGGCTTTAATGGCTTGAAGAAAACCATTCCCCGCGCCGAAGGCGTGACCATGGACGAGGTGGACACGCTGTACATGGTCAGCGAGCCGAACCTGTTCTACCGCTTCGAAAAACAGAAATGATGTTCCTGAGCTGCCACAGGGTTCTCTTGTGGTCGCGGGCAAGTGGCCATTAAGCTCCAGTTCAGACAGGCGTGATATTTCATCCGCCTGTTTTGATTCCGAGCCCAGCCGAATGCGTCGACTTGCCCATCCCAAACCCATTGTCATCATCCTGTCGGTGATTGCCCTGATCGCGTTGATTGCGATCGGCCAATACATGCGCCTGTTTGAGCGCGCCTGGTTCAACCTGCACACGCTGTGGCAGCCGCTGAACAGTGAGGCCATTGGTCTGGATCAATATCGCGTAGACATCGAGGCGCGGGTGATCGACGGTCTGGAAGCCGATGTTTCCGCGCTGACCTTCGATCCGGTGCGCAAAAGCCTGTTTACCGTAACCAACAAAAATGCCGAACTGGTCGAGCTGTCGCTGGAAGGCAAGATCCTGCGGCGCATCGCTCTGATCGGTTTTGGCGATCCCGAAGCGGTCGAGTACATCAGCGCCGACACCTACGTGATCACCGACGAGCGCCAGCAGCGGCTGATCAAAATTCATCTGGAAGAGGGTACGACCTTCCTCGATGCAGCTGACGCCGAGCAGATGACGCTTGGCGTGCATATGGCGGGCAACAAGGGCTTCGAAGGACTGGCTTACGACTCGGTGGGCAAACGCTTGTTTGTCGCGAAAGAGCGCAATCCGATGCTGATCTACGAAGTGCATGGTTTCCCGCACTTCAATCCGGAAAAATCCTACGCGGTGCACGTGATCAACAACCCCAAGCGCGATGCCGGGATGTTTGTGCGCGATCTGTCGAGCCTGCAATACGATGAGCGCAGCGGCCATTTACTGGCGCTGTCGGACGAGTCGCGGTTGATTCTGGAGCTGGATGTGGACGGACGTCCATTGAGCACGATGTCCATTAGCGGCGGTCGCCAGGGATTGCAGAAAACCGTGCCGCAGGCGGAGGGCATTGCGATGGATGATGACGGGACGCTGTATCTGGTGAGTGAGCCGAACCTGTTTTACGTCTTCAAAAAACCGGCACAACCTTAACCAGCACCATAAAACACTGTGGGAGCTGGCCCTGTGGTGAGGGGATTTATCCCCGATGGGTCGCGAAGCGGCCCCAGAAAAGGGGTCTGCTGCGCAGTCCATCGGGGATAAATCCCCTCACCACAAAGGCTCACTCCTACAGGGGGTATTTCATCTGCCCATGAATAGTGGGCAGTCTGGGCTTACTCAGCCTTCAGGGTTTTCACGCCTTCGCTGGTACCCAGCAACAGCAAATCCGCCGGACGCGCCGCGAACAGACCGTTGGTGACTACGCCGACGATCGCATTGATCTGCGCTTCCAGTTCGACCGGGTTGGTGATCTGCAGGTTGAACACGTCGAGGATGATGTTGCCGTTGTCGGTCAGCACGCCTTCGCGGTAAACCGGGTCGCCGCCCAGTTTCACCAATTGGCGAGCGACGTGGCTGCGCGCCATCGGAATCACTTCCACCGGCAGCGGGAACTCACCAAGCACCGGCACCAGTTTGCTGGCGTCGGCGATGCAGATGAATGTCTTGGCCACGGCCGCCACGATCTTCTCGCGGGTCAGGGCCGCGCCGCCGCCCTTGATCAGGTTCAGATGCGCGTCGCTTTCATCGGCGCCGTCGACGTAGAACTCCAGATCGCTGACGGTGTTCAGCTCATACACCGGAATCCCGTGGCCTTTCAGGCGTGCAGCGGTGGCTTCGGAACTGGCGACTGCGCCATCGAACGCGCCCTTGTGCTGGGCCAGAGCGTCGATGAAGCAGTTGGCGGTGGAGCCGGTGCCGACCCCGACGATGCTCTTGTCGTCGAGTTTCGGAAGGATGAAGTCGACGGCGGCCTGAGCCACTGCCTGTTTGAGTTGATCCTGGGTCATGCGGGCTCCGGAAACGGGCAAGGGGAGAACGGAAAGGCCGGCATTATAGGCTTGGGGGCGAGGAAGGTCATTGCCCGATTGGCAGACAGCAGAAACATCGGTACCGGCCTGCTTTTGTGGCGAGGGAGCTTGCTCCCGCTGGAGCGCGAAGCGGTCCCCTGCATTCGTTCTGACAGATCGCATGCTCAGGTTTTACGACTGCTGCGCAGCCGAGCGGGAGCAAGCTCCCTCGCCACAATGGATTTCCAGACCGTAAAACCACCTGTTTAGTGTGGTCGCCCGGGCAAAAGCCGGGTTAGACTCCTTGGCCCTGCCCAACCCGCTCAGTGATGCTTTCCGATGCTCGAACAGTACGTCAAAAAGATCCTCGCCTCGCGCGTTTATGACGTTGCCGTAGAAACCCCGCTGCAGAACGCTCGCCAGCTCTCCGAGCGGCTGGGCAATGACATCTGGCTCAAGCGCGAAGACTTGCAGCCGGTGTTCTCGTTCAAGATTCGCGGCGCCTACAACAAGTTGACCCAACTGACCGACGAAGAGCGCGCCCGTGGCGTGGTCACCGCATCGGCGGGCAACCATGCGCAGGGTCTGGCCCTGGCGGCGAAAGTGCTGGGCGTCAAAGCCACCATCGTCATGCCCAAGACCACTCCGGAGATCAAGGTCGAAGGCGTGCGTTCGCGCGGCGGCAAAGTGGTGCTGCACGGTGACTCGTTCCCGGAAGCTTTGGCCTACTCGCTGAAACTGGTCGATGAAAAAGGCTACGTCTACATTCACCCGTACGATGATCCGCACACCATTGCCGGGCAGGGCACCGTGGCGATGGAGATTCTGCGTCAGCACCCGCAACCCCTGGACGCGATCTTCGTGCCGGTCGGCGGCGGCGGGCTGATCGCCGGCATCGCTGCTTACGTGAAATACCTGCGGCCGGACATCAAGGTCATCGGCGTCGAGCCGGACGACTCCAATTGCCTGCAAGCGGCGATGGCGGCGGGCGAGCGCGTGGTATTGCCGACCGTGGGCATTTTCGCCGACGGCGTGGCGGTGGCGCAGATCGGTCAGCACACCTTTGACATCTGCAAGGATTACGTCGATGAAGTGATCACCGTCAGCACCGACGAGATCTGCGCGGCGATCAAGGATATCTACGACGATACCCGCTCGATCACCGAACCTGCCGGCGCCTTGGGCGTCGCCGGGATCAAGAAATACGTCGAGCTGCGCGGTGTCAGCGGCCAGACCTTCGTCGCCATCGACTCCGGGGCCAACGTCAACTTCGACCGCTTGCGCCACGTTGCCGAGCGCGCCGAGCTGGGTGAAGGCCGCGAAGCGATCATCGCCGTGACCATCCCCGAGAAGGCCGGCAGCTTCAAGGCGTTCTGCGAAGCCATCGGCAAGCGTCAGATCACCGAATTCAACTACCGCTACAACACCGGCAGCGAAGCGCACATCTTCGTCGGCGTGCAGACTCACCCGGAAAACGATCCGCGCAGTGCCCTGCTGGCGAGCCTGACCGAGCAAGGTTTCCCGGTTCTCGACCTGACCGACAACGAGCTGGCCAAGTTGCACATTCGTCATATGGTCGGTGGGCATGCGGCGCACGTCATCGATGAAGTAGTGTTTCGTTTCGAGTTCCCGGAGCGTCCGGGTGCGCTGTTCAACTTCCTCAACAAGCTTGGCGGACGCTGGAATATCTCGATGTTCCATTACCGCAACCACGGCGCGGCGGATGGCCGCGTGGTCGCGGGTCTGCAAGTGCCGCATGACGAGCGTCATCTGGTACCGGCGGCGCTGGAAGAAATCGGCTACCCGTATTGGGATGAAAGTGAGAACCCGGCCTATCAGTTGTTTCTTGGCTAAGCGGCTACGCTGAAGGGCACGTCCCAAGGAATACAAAGTATGGAAACCCTGACCACCCTGAAAGTCCTGCATGTCGCCGCAACAGTCGTGTTGCTGGTCTGTGGTGTCGGCCTCGGGTACCTGACCTGGCGCAAGCGCAGCGAAGGGGCGGCGAGCACGTTGCGTCGCCCGTGGATTTTCGTCTGGTGCCTGATGTTGCTGTGCATGTTCAGCATGCCCTTCAGCGGCTGGTGGCTGGTGCACCTGGTGGGCTGGCCGTTGGGGCAGACCTGGATTCTGTTTTCCAGCGTGATCTACGCCGTGGCGACGCTCAGCACATTATGGTTGCTGGCGCGCCTGAACCGCTTGCGGATCGGCCAGGCCGGTCATTGGAAATTCACCCTGATTCTGGCAATTGTCAGCGCCGTCGGATTTTTCACGATTGCCGGATTGATGGGCGCAAAACCGGTTTAAACCGCAAGGATTTTGATGAAAATTCTCTTGGTGGGCGGCACCGCGTTTGTCGGCCGCCACCTTCTGCGTGCGCTGTGCGATGCAGGCCATTTCGTCATTGCTACCAGTCGCGAACCGCAAGTGCCGGGATGGCCAGGTGTCGAATGGCGCCAGCTCGGCCTGATCCTTACGTGGCCGTCGGCAAAAAACGGGTACTGATGGTGGCTACTTTATGGCTTCTGTGGACTGAACCTCGCCGATGAGCGCTTATCTGCTGCTGAAAACCCTGCATATTCTGTCGTCGACGATTCTCTTCGGGCTGGGTGCCGGCTCGGCTTACTACGCGCTCAGGGCATGGCGTTCGGGCAAGGTCGAAGTGATTGCCGTGACCTTCAAGCATCTGGTGTTTGCCGACTGGGCGTTCACCACCACGACAGCCGTGTTTCAACCGTTGAGTGGTTTGGGATTGATGCACATGGCCGGTTGGCCGCTGCAGCAGGCATGGCTGATGTGGAGCATTGGCCTGTATGTCCTCGCCGGGGTTTGCTGGTTGCCGGTGGTCTGGTTGCAGATCCGCGTGCACCGAATGGCCGATCAGGCACTGCTGCAGGGAACGCCGATACCTTTAAAAGCCTCGACCTACATGCGCTGGTGGTTTGCCTTGGGTTGGCCGGCATTTCTGGCGTTTATGGCGATTTTCTATCTGATGGTGGCGAAACCCGCGTGAGGCGGTGCCCACAGCGATGTGTAAAACGCTGTGGGCAAGCGGATCTCAGTCGCGCAGGCTGATTACCGGCCAGCCACGTTTCTCGGCTTCGGCGCGCAGATTCGGGTCCGGGTCGACAGCCACCGGGTTCGCCACTTGCTCAAGCAATGGCAAATCGTTCATCGAGTCGCTATAGAAATAGCTGTCGTCTAGCGAGTATCCGGTCTCTTCCAGCCAACGGTTCAGGCGCGTTACCTTGCCCTCGCGAAAGCACGGAATGTCAGTGCTGCGCCCGCTGTAGCGGCCATCAACCATCTCGCATTCGGTGGCGATCAGGGTTTCGACACCCAGACGAACGGCAATCGGCGCGGTGACGAAGCGGTTGGTTGCGGTGATGATCACCAGTTTGTCGCCGGCATCGCGGTGCTTTTTCAGCAGGTCCAGCGCTTTCGGCAGCACGATTGGTTCGATGCAGTCGCGCATGTAATCGCTGTGCCATTGATCGAGCACGGCCATTTCGGTGCGGCCGAGGATCTCCAGGCAGAAGTTCAGGTAGGCTGCGTTATCCAGTTTGCCGGCCAGGTAATCCTGATAGAACTCGTCGTTGCGCGCCTTGTAGGCGATCGGGTCGAGAAAGCCGCGTTCACACAAATAGTCGCCCCAGGCGTGATCGCTGTCGCCGCCCAGAAGGGTGTTGTCCAAATCGAATAGAGCCAGGCGCATTGCAGTTACCCGCTGAAAAGTCAGTAAAAAGGCGACAAGAATACGGTCTTTTCACAAGAGTGCACATAAGGTAGGAAGCTTCGTTGCTGCCTTATCAATCTTTGTGGAACAATGCGGCGACATGCGTTTGCGAGGTTGTTGCCGTGATCGACCCCGATGGTTTCCGCCCCAATGTCGGGATCATTCTGACGAATGACGCCGGCCAGGTGCTATGGGCTCGCCGTATCAATCAAGATGCCTGGCAGTTTCCGCAAGGGGGAATCAACCCTGAAGAGACGCCGGAAGACGCCTTGTACCGCGAGCTGAACGAAGAAGTTGGCCTGGAACGTGAAGATGTTGAAATACTCGCCTGCACCCGGGGCTGGTTGGCGGGTGGTGTTGGCGGCCCGGGGGGGGGGGGGGCCCGGCCCCCCCCGGGGGGCGGGGGGCCGACCCCCCGCGGGGTGGGGGGGGGGGGCGC